>CAKUOX010000029.1 GCA_934670175.1 uncultured Clostridia bacterium
GCTGTGCCGCCGCGCCGTTAAACAGCACGGTTTCAATGCCTGGACATTCGGCGTAAAGATATTCAAAATCGTTGGGAACCGGTGTGCGGATCGCGCTGTCGAGCGAACCCTCGCGCTCGCAGGAGCGCACGCTGTCCCACAGTGCAATGCGATGCCGAAGCAGCAGCTGCGCCTTCTGCGCATCATCCTCCGGCGGCTTCTCTGCCAGAATCTGCGCCAGCATCGGCCAGAAGCAGTTGCGCGGATGCGCATAGTAAAATGACTGTCGCAGCGATTCGGCGCTCGGCATGGAGCCGAGGATCAGTATCCGCGCGTCCGAGCGAAACACCGGCGCAAAACCGGAGATACGCGCCGTCATGGCAGCTCTGCGAACAGCTTGCCGATCGGTTCGCGAATGATCAGGTCTGCGCGCGCGTCGCGGGGCGTAGCCGTCTTGTTCACCAGCACCAGCCGATTGCCGCGATAATCGTCGATCAGCCCCGCCGCCGGATAAACGCTCAGCGACGTGCCGCCGACGATCAGCAGATCCGCATTCGCAATGGCGTTCATCGCGCCGGAAATGCAGTCGCCGTCCAGCGATTCGCCGTAGAGAACGACGTCCGGTTTGATGAGACCGCCGCAGGGACACCTGGGCACGTCCGCACTGCTTTTGATTACGTCCACATCAAATGCGCGCCCGCAGCGCATGCAGTAATTGCGCAGCACGCTGCCGTGCAGCTCGTACACGCGCTTTGATCCCGCCGCCTGATGCAGGCCGTCGATATTCTGCGTCACGACGGCGAGCAGCTTGCCGCGCGCCTCCCATTCGGCCAGCTTCCGGTGCGCCGCGTTGGGCTGCGCGCCGCTTACCAGCATTTTATCGCGGTAAAAGCGGTAGAATTCCGCCGTATTGCGCATAAAAAAGTCATGGCTCAGGATTTCCTCCGGCGGCCAGGCGTATTTCTGATTGTACAGCCCGTCCACGCTTCTGAAATCTGGTATGCCCGATTCCGTGCTTACCCCGGCGCCGCCGAAGAAAACGATGCGCTGTGCCTCGCGCACCCATTGTTTGAAAGTATCCACAGGCGAAGCGCTCATGCTTCATCGCCTCCCAAATGAAATCGAGAAATATCTCCATTTACCATTTTATCATGCTTTTCTCCAATTGTCCACCGAGCGCGGACACAAATGCCGCAATTTTACCGTGTTTTGTTATTGTATTTTCCTTCGATTTATGTTATCATGGATGTCAGCTGAAGAATTGCCGGCGCATTCCGCTCCCATCGACGCATTTACAACGATCGTTTCGCCAATTCTTCTCCCACTAAAAATCGTCGGCGCGTTTCCTTACACACTGAAGCCGTTGCTTTCGCGCAGCGGCGTGACTGTTATTGGGCGCTGCCGACCTGCAAAACCCGGTTTTGCTAATTTGTGCGCTGTAAAAAGGAAGGTGTTTGGATCCATGGCAAGTGCAATTCGCAGCTGTGCGGGCGGCGTTGTTTTTTGGGATGAGCAGGTTTTTCTTTTGATGAGTGACCGCGGTGAGTGGGTAATGCCCAAGGGCGTGATCCGCAATCAGAACCGTTCAAACGATGTGGCGCTTTGGCGCGTCGAGGACGAGGCGGGTATTCATGCGCATATTATCGGCATTGCGGGCAACACACGCTACGACTTCTTTTCCGAAAGCCGCGGCCGCGATGTGAGCAACCGCATTCAGTGGTTTGCCATGGTGGCGGACGATCCGTCCTTCCACATCTCGTTTGAGCAGGGCTTCCTGAACGGCGGCTACTATCCCTTCGGCAAGGCACGCGAGATGCTTTCGCACGACTGTGACCGCGATATTCTCGATACCGCGCTGTCGATCTACCGGCAGACGCGCGACCGTTCTGCATAACGCACGGAAAAACCTTTATACGTTCCGCCGTGCTTCGGAACCATCATCCAACAGCAGCCGCTCCTCTGTTTCGCAGGGGAGCGGCTGTTCGCGAAATCTCTGCCTTTGCGGGGTTGGTCAGTGAATTTAGGCGGCGCAGCATTTCTGCTGCGCCGCCTTGCCATATGCCGCTTGTTATGCGATGGAAATACCAGCCTTTTCCAGAATGGTGGGAATATTCTTTTCCGCGCCGATCGTCATCAGGTGGATGCCGTCGCAAAGCTTCTTTTCCTTGATCTCTTTGCACAGCGCCGCCGCCATTTCGATGCCGGCCTGCATCGGCAGACCCTTCACGCCTTTTTCCTTGCCCTCGGCTGCTGCAGCTGCGAGCTTGGCGATTTGGTCGTCCGGCACAGCGATGCCGGGCACGTTTTCATTCATGTACTTTGCCATGCCAGCCGCCTTCAGCGGGATGATGCCGGCCATGACGTGCACCTTGATATTGGCCTTGGCCACTTCGTTCATGAAGGTCTCCAGCGCATCAGCCGTGAAGATGCCCTGCGTCTGCACATACTTCGCGCCCGCGTCGACCTTCTTCTTCAGCTTGTTGATCTGCAGGAACACCGGCTCGTACACCGGCGTTACCGCCGCGCCCTTGTAGAAATGGGGCGTGGAAGTCAGATCGTTGCCGCCGCAATCCTTATGCGTCTCTTCCATTTTGCTGAGCATCTTCAAAATGCCCACGGAGTCCAGATCGAACACCGGCTTGGAGCACTTGCAGTCGCCGACCATCGTGTGGTCGCCGGTAAGCGCCAGCATGGTGTCGATGCCGAACGCCGCCGCTGCCAGCATGTCGCCCATGATGGCCATGCGGGAACGGTCGCGGCCGGTCATCTGAATGATGGGCTCCAGACCATGCTGCTTCAGCGCGATGCAGAAGCCCAGCGAGGACGCCTTCAGCGAAGCGGACTGCATGTCCGTCACGTTGATGCCGTGCACCAAGCCCTTCAGCAGCTCGGCGGTCTTCATTTCCTCGGTAAAATCACAGCCCTTCGGCGGCGCCATTTCCGCCGTGATGCCGAATACGCCATTTTCAAGAGCCTGTTCAAGAACGCTCATCAGTATCCCTCCTTCGAAAGATCCACGGTGCGCGGCCAGCTGCGGCCATCGTAATCCTTATCCTCCAGCGACTCGGTCAGCTTGTCCAGCTGTCCCAGATCCTTGAGGCGGTTGTAGATCATGATCCACGCGCAATCGTTCTCGGGATTCACTTCGCACTTGCCGTTCTTCGCGCCGCCGCAGGGGCCGTTTACCAGCGACTTGGCACACTTGGTGATCGGGCAGATCGCGCCGGTATGACCCAGCACGCAATCGCCGCACATACGGCACATTTCATTAAAGCGGCCTACGCGCTCCACCTGACCGATGAACTGGGTGTTGCTTCCCGGATATACCGGAATGCCCTTCATCTGCGCTGCCAGCGTCTGAATACCGGAACCGCATGCCAGCGACAGAACCGCTTCGGGCTTGCCCTTCTGCAGCTCCTTCGCCGCCTTGCGCACATGGAAATTCAGGCAGCTTTCGGTGGGCATGGCGATGCCGGTCACCTCGTAACCCTTGGATTCCAGGATCTGCTTCCACTCGGCGCACTCGTCGTCGCCGCCGACCTTGCAGGCCAGGGCGCACTCATGGCAGCCGCTGATCGCGACCCGCTTGACGCCCTGGAGCATCGCGAGCACTTCCTCGACGGGCTTTCTCTTGGATACAATCACGCTTAAGAACCTCCTTGCTTCATATGAGCGAAAATAAAATACATCCAGATAATATTATTATACAACAAACTCGGATTCGCGCAACGCTTTTAAGGCAATTTAATATATAATCAATAAAAATACACACAACGTATCATATACGGCGGGCTTCCGGAGCGCGGCTAAAACTTAATAAATTGAATTTCCGTCATAACAAACCGAAGTCCACGCGCATCATGGCCGCACTCTGCCGGCAGTTTGTCATAGTTTCGCCGTATTTGGCGTGCTTTCACTACGCGCGGCACAGAGTTTGTGTAGGACTGTTACAAATCTGTGTGACGGGCTTTAAATCAGCCGAATATTGATTTTCGCACTATATCTTGTATTGACAAAAGTACTCCATCTCAATATAATGTGTTCTGGAGGAGGCATTGCAGAAATGTTGAACGTAATTCTCAAGCGCGACGGACGCACCGTACCCTTTGATGCAGATAAGATCACGGCCGCCATCATGAAGGCCTTTGAAGCCAGCAACAGCGCCAAATCGCTGAAGGCTGCGGAAGAGATCACCCGTGAGGTCATATCTGACCTTGAACGCAGCGAAAACGTGGACGATGTGCCCACCGTAGAACAGATTCAGGACATGGTCGAGCGCGTGCTGATCGAAAATGGTTTCGTGCGCACCGCCAAGAGCTACATACTTTACCGCGCCGAGCGCAGCCGTATTCGTGAAATGAACACGCGCCTGATGCGCGTTTATGACGATATTACCAACAAGAGCGCTATCGATTCGGACATCAAGCGCGAAAACGCCAACATCAACGGCGACACGGCCATGGGCGCCATGCTGAAATATGGCTCCGAAGGTGCGAAGGAATTCAACCTGATGTTCATGATGAAGCCGGAGCACGCCGAGGCGCACCGCAACGGCGACATTCATGTGCACGACATGGATTTCCTGACCCTGACCACCACCTGCTGTCAGATCGACCTGATCAAGCTGTTTGAGGGCGGTTTTTCCACCGGCCATGGCTATCTGCGCGCGCCCAAGGACATTCGTTCCTACGCGGCGCTGGCCTGCATCGCCATTCAGGCCAACCAGAACGACCAGCACGGCGGCCAGAGCATCGTGAATTTTGATTACGCCATGGCCGACGGCGTACGCATGACCTTCAAAAAGAACTACCGCGACAACCTGATCCGCGGGCTTGAGCTGCTGGATGGCGTCGAGGATGCTGAGACTGCCGTTAAAAAAATGATGGATGAGATCCGCAATGAAAAGGATCTCGTACCCACGCTGGTGCCCACCGCGGAATACAAGGCCGTCGAGGCCATAAAGCTCGCCGAGCTGGGCGTACCCAGCGCCGACGTCGAGCGCATTCAGGACTTTGCCCAGAAAAAGGCGGAGCAGGAGACCGATCGCGCCACCTATCAGGCCATGGAGGCGCTGATCCACAACCTGAACACAATGAATTCCCGCGCCGGCGCGCAGGTGCCCTTTTCCTCCATCAACTACGGCATGGACACCTCGCCTGAAGCGCGGCTGGTGATGCGCAACCTGCTGGAAAGCACGCAGGCGGGGCTGGGCAACGGCGAAACGCCCATCTTCCCCATTCAAATCTTCCGCGTGAAGGAAGGCGTGAACTACGCTCCCGGCGACCCGAACTACGACCTGTTCAAGCTCGCCTGCAAGACCTCCGCCAAGCGCCTGTTCCCGAACTTCTCGTTCCAGGACGCGCCCTTCAACCTGAAATATTATAAGCCCGGGCATCCCGAAACGGAAATTGCCTACATGGGCTGCCGCACGCGCGTGATGGCCAACAAGTACGACCCCGAGAAGGAGATCTCCAATGGACGCGGCAACCTGAGCTTTACGTCCATCAACCTGCCCCGACTGGCCATCAAGGCCAACCACAACCTGGACACCTTCTTCGATTCGCTGGATCACATGGTGAACCTGGTGATCGACCAGCTGCTGGATCGCTTCGAGATCCAGTGCCGCAAGCGCGTGCGCAATTATCCCTTCCTGATGGGACAGGGCGTGTGGATCGACAGCGAAAAGCTGGGCTGGGACGATGAGGTGCGCGAGGTGCTCAAGCACGGCACGCTGTCCGTGGGCTTCATCGGGCTGGCAGAATGCCTGAAGGCGCTTATCGGCGAGCACCACGGCGAGAGCGAGCGGGCGCAGAACCTCGGCCTTGAAATCATCGGCCACATGCGTAAGCTCTGCGACGATGCGGGCGACCGCCTTGGCCTGAACATAACGCTGCTGGCCACGCCCGCGGAGGGACTTTCCGGCCGCTTCGTCAAGATCGACGCGCAGAAATACGGCATTATCCCGGGCGTTACCGATCGCGAATACTACACCAACAGCTTCCATGTGCCGGTGTATTATGACATCAGCGCCATTGATAAGATTCGTACCGAAGCGCCCTATCACGCGCTCACCAACGCGGGACACATTTCCTATGTGGAGCTGGACGGCGATCCCTCGCAGAACCTTGAAGCGTTTGAAAAGATCGTGCGCGTGATGAAGGAATCCGGAATCGGCTACGGCTCGATCAACCATCCGGTCGATCGCGACCCGGTATGCGGCTACAATGGCATCATCGGCGACACCTGTCCGAACTGCGGCCGCGCCGAGGGCGATCAGCCGTTTGAGCGCATTCGCCGCATTACCGGCTATCTGGTGGGCACGCTGGATCGCTTCAATAACGCCAAGCGCAAGGAAGAAGCCGACCGCGTGAAGCACTCGATCTGATCTATATAATGAATCCCCGTTCGGCGTATCGAACGGGGATTTGTTTTGATCTGTTATACTATATCTCCTGCAAAGCGGTGCCGCCGATTCTTGCTTGAGGCCGTTATGCGCTGCTGCCCGACTTGAGCTTTTCGCAGATGCAGGATATGAATTCACCATTGGTTGGCTTGTCCATCACATCGAACACCTTGCAGCCGTACAGCTTGTTCACGCTTTCAAGCCTGCCGCGGCTCCAGGCCACCTCGATGGCATGCCGCATTGCGCGCTCGACCTTGCTGGCCGAGGTCTCAAAGCGCCGCGCGACGCCGGGATAGAGCTCCTTGGTGATGCGGTTTATGACATCGTGATTCTCCGCCACCATCAGCACCGCCTCGCGCAGATACTGATAACCCTTGATATGCGCGGGGATGCCCAGCGTGAGGAACAGATTGGTCACGCGCTCATCCAGGCTTTCGGCACTCTGCACGGTCTGCGCCTGGCCGGCCTCCGGCGAAAATGCGTTCTTTCCCGCAATTTCCACGATCCGGCTGTAGAGCAGATGCATATCGAACGGCTTGACCATGTAATAGCTCGCACCCAGCTCAATGGCACGCGCAATGAAATCATCCCGCGCCAGTCCGGTCAGCACGATGACCTTGGGGCGAGGCTCCTCCATGTGGCGCAGCTCCTCGAGCGCCATAAAGCCGTCCCGCCGCGGCATGATGATGTCCATCACCAGTATATCCGGCTGAAATTCTCGAACCGCATCCGCGATCTCCGTACCGTCGGACACCGTAGTTACGACGTCAATATCTTCCTTACGCGCAAAAAAGTCCGTCAGAAGCCGAAGTATGCTCTGGTTGTCATCCGCCAGCAGGAGCCGTATTTTATTCACATTGCTCATCCCTTTCGCCGTAGATTGCGTATGTAAGTATATATGCACCCCGTGTCACGCATATCACTAAAATTTCGACGGCGGTCATGAAATAAAGAAAGCTGCCCGCATGGAGCAGCTTTTGACAGGCATAGTGGACGGGGAAGCAGACTCCCCCGCCACTGGACACACTCTTCAGCTTTTGCTGAAAGCTCGAGAGTATTTCGATGATCCTTAAAACGCTTACAGGATATATTCCTTTTTCAGCTCGGGACGGTTCTTCATCTCCTCGCGCTTGGCGGTGTGCACCTCGGATTCATAGCCCATGACCGCGTAGGCCGCGATCTTGGATTCCTCCACGCCGGGCTGGTTGAAGGTGTTGATGTTCAGCAGCGCGCCGGTATACGCCGTCACCAGCTCGAAGAAATACAGCAGCTGGCCGACGGTATTGGCGTTCACGCAGGGCAGCGTGATGGTCTGGCACATGCGCTGCGCGCGATAGAGCGCATACTCGGTGCCGCGCCGCTCGGCCTCGATCAACTGGTTGTGGCTCTTGCCGCCCAGGAAAGCGATGGTGGGAATATCGTCGCAGCCATGCGGAATGGCGGTTTCGGCACGGAATTTCTCGACCTTCAGGAAGGTGATCACCTTGTCGAACGGGCCCTCGGTATACAGCTGCAGCTGAGAGTGCTGATCGGTCACGCCGAGCGTCTTGATGGGCGTCTGACCCACATGGCAGGGCTGTCCGTCCAGCGTCTGGTTCTTACCGAGCGATTCCGCCCACAGCTGCGCATACCAGTCGGCCATCAGCTTCAGCGAATCCGCATACGGCATCATCACGGACATGTTCGCGCCCTTCTGCATCGCCAGGTACATCAAGCCCGCATCCAACAGCGCCGGATTGGCAAAGGCGTCATCCGACTTGCAGCGCTCGTCCATTTCGCGCGCGCCGGCGATCATGGCGCGAATGTCGATGCCTGTTACCGCCGCGGCAACCAGACCCACCGGGCACAGCTCCGAGAAGCGGCCGCCCACGCCGTCCGGAATGTAGAAGGTGTCAAAGCCCTCGCGCTGCGCGATCTTGATCAGGAAGCCCTTGGACTGGGACGTGGTGATCAGGATGTGCTCCTTCCAGGCGTCGCCCAGCTCGCGCTTGAGCAGATCGGTGATGATGAGATACTGGCTCATGGTCTCCGCCGTGCCGCCCGATTTGGTGATGACGTTGAAGCAGGTGCGCTTCAGGTCAACGACGTCCAGCAGCGCCGCGATGCGCTCCGGATCAATGTTATCCTCGATATACAGCCTCGGCCCGCCGCGCTTTTCTGCGGGCAGCTCGTTGTAATGCAGATGATTGAGCGCCTGCTGCACCGCCGCCGGCCCCAGCGCGCTGCCGCCGATGCCCAGCACGACAAATGCGTCGAAGCGTTCGCGGATCTGCGCCGCCTTGGCCTCGATCTTCGTCAGGACGTCCTCCTGGTTATAGGGCAGATCCATCCAGCCCTGCATATCCTTGCCGCGCCCCTGCTCCACGGCCGCGTGCGCCTTCTTCAGCTCCGGCAGCAATTCATTCAGGGCCTCGCGCTCAATGCCGCGCGGACCAACATATTCAGCCATCATGGCGTTGACATCCAGCATGATACGATCGTTCATATCCATATGCCTCCATTCTAATTGATAAGCATATTATAAAACCATTTCCGCGATTTGGCAAGCCGCAATTACATTTATATATCGCTTTGTACTGCCACAAATTACATTTGCATTTCAACCTGCCGCCGTGCCATAATGACAGTACAAACCATACTGTGATGGGAGCGGATGCCTGTGAAGCGGCGCAGATGGATCGCCCCAGCATGCGCGTGTGCGCTGCTGGGCATGCCCCTCGTCTGCCCCGCGCTCGCGCGGCGCTGGGCGGATTGCATTGCGCTGCCGCTGGTACGCCTGCTGCGCCGTCTGGGCGGCAAGCTGAGCTTTTCGTTATTGGAATACGGCCTGCTGAGCATCGCCTGTATTCTGGCCTTGACGGCGATCTGGGAACTTATACGCCGCCGCCGTTTTGCAGTGCGGCTGCTGCGCCGGCTGACGGCGCTGCTGACCTCCGCCGCCATCGCCTTCGGCGCGTTATGGCTGCCGCTGTATGCGCGCGAAACGCGGCGATACGCTGCTTCTGCCGGCCAAATGAACGCGCTCTGCGCCGAGCTGATTGCGCTCATCAATGAAAGCGAGCCGGACTTTGCGCTTTTGCCCGAGCTTCCCGCCAAGCCCGCACGCTTTCCCGAATGGATGCGCCGCATGAACCTGTCCGGCTTTTATTCATTTATCACGGGCGAGGCCTTCATCGCGCCGGATCTGCCGCGCGCATCACTGCCGTTCGTCGCGGTGCACGAAGCGATGCACGGCGAGGGCATCGCGGGCGAGGGCGAAGCGAATATTGCGGCCTGGGCGCGCTGCATGGAGCTCAGCGGCGCCTATGCCGATTCTGCGCGGCTATGGGCGCTGAAATATGCGATGGCCGCGCTCTATGCCGCCGATCCCGCGCTTTATGCCGCGCGCAGGCGCGAAATGTCGTCCGCATGCTTCGAGCTGTACCGTCAGGTGGGCGGTAAACCCTCAGGCAGTACTTACGCCAGCGGCGCGCAGGCGGCTTTTTCCGCAATGGGTGCGGGCGCTGCGGCGGGCGATTATGAAATTCTGGCCGTATACCTTGCTTCACAGCAGCCGCTTTGCTATAATTGAAGCAGCAAGCTATGAGGAAAGTGGTTTAATTGAAGGAATTCATCATCGCCGCTGCGGACGACGGACGCAAGCTGGATAAATGGCTGGCGCGTGAAATGCCCGCCGTCGGTATGGGACAACGCCAGAAATTCTATCGCCAGAAGAAATTTAGATTGAACGGCCGCCACCCCTCGGCCGACGCGCGGCTGGCTGCGGGCGACGTGCTGCAGATCTATCTGAACGACGAGCTGTTTATTCGTCCGCAGCGCGAGGATCCCTTCCTTTCCAAGATCCAGCCGCGCCTGAATGTGCTGTACGAGGATGAAAATCTGTTGATCGTCGATAAGCAGCCCGGACTGCCCGTGCATCCAGATGCACACGAAAAGGTGAACACGCTGATCGCGCACGTTCAGGCCTACCTCTACCAGAAGGGCGAATATGTGCCCGGCGGCTTTGCGCCCGCACTGTGCAACCGCATCGACCGCTTCACCGGCGGCATCGTGATCGCCGCCAAGACGCAGGCCGCCATGCGCATCATCAACCAGAAGATACGCGATCGCGAGATCCGCAAGCTGTACCTCTGCGTCGCCTTTGGGGAATTCAGGCAGCGCGAAGGACTGCTGGACAATTACATCATCAAGGAAGAGGGGTGCAAAAAGGTGCGCGTGAGCACGCGCATGGAGCCCGGCGCACAGCGCGCGCAGACGAAATATCGCGTGCTGGCCGCCAACGGCGAGCTGCGGCTCGTAGAGTGCGAGCTGCTGACCGGCCGCACCCATCAGATCCGCGCGCAGCTGGCGCATGCGGGGCATCCGCTGCTGGGCGACGGCCAGTACGGCGACGCACAGCGCAGCCGCAAATATGGACGCGATTTTCAGGCGCTCTACGCCTGCCGCCTGATCTTCGATTTTTCGACCGACGCAGGGATACTCAACCCGCTGAAGGGGCTGGAGATCGCCGTACCGCAGGTGCGCTTCGTCCGCGAATACTTTCCGGAGTACCGCCTGTGAGCCGCCTGTACGTCGCTGAAATACGGTCAGGCGGTGAAATTCCGGACTTCGGCGCCGCGCTTCTAACGCACATCCATGAAAAGACCGACCCGCACGCGCGCGCCGCGAGCGCCGCGGCGTGGCGGTTACTGCGTCTGGCGCTGGATGAGGCGGGAATAAGCGCGCCCGTTGACGTCGCCTTCGCCGAAAACGGCAAGCCCTATCTGCCCGGCGGGCCACACTTCAGCCTGAGCCACAGCCATGCGCTGGCGGCGGTGCTGATCTCGGACGCGCCCTGCGGTGTGGACATCGAAACGATCGACGCGCGCGTCGCGCAAAAGCTCGCCCCGCGCTGCCTGAGTGCCGGCGAAAAGGATCTGGATTTCTTTGAATGCTGGACAAAAAAGGAATGCATCGTCAAGCGGGATGGGCGCGCGCTGTTCGCACAGCCCAAACAGCTCGACACCACCGCGCCGGAATATGCGGGACGCTTTTTCACCAGCCGCATATCTGACACCGCGGGCCGCGCCTATGCGCTGAGCGCGCTCTGCGAGGACGCGCGCCATATAAAAGTGCGGCTGCCCGACAAATGAATGGGCTGCCGCACTTTTTAATTGTCCTGCGCCATGCGCAGCCTTGACAGAAATATACTGCCAACCGTGACCGCATCCTCCACCGTAAGATAATGGTCTGCGCTCCTGCTGAGCAGCAGCTTTCCGGACGCTTCGAACTCCTCGTCTGCCAGCCATAGCTTGAGCCACAGCGGATAAAAGGGCAGAAAATCAAAGCGCGCGCAAATGTCCGCGTTCGACTCAACAATTTCCCCGCCGCAGGCCGCTATAAGGCTGTACAGCTGTTCGCGATGTCTGCCCTTCAGAAAGCTGCACAGCTCCCGCTCCATTTCACGGTCGAATTTCGTACCCCTGATCAATCCATCCTTCAGGCCGCCGAATGCAAGCAATTCATCCGAAACGGGCGCTGCGTCAGCCATATCCAGATAGTGCAGAATAACCAGCTGATGCCATTTATCTAACGGCTGCACAAAGGAATACTCCGGCAGCGCAAGCGAAACCTCCTGCCCCAGGCTTTTCAGCCTCAGGATGCGATTCTGAGCATCATACATGCCCCCGCTCCTTGCAGCCAGTTCCTCCGGCTTCCTGTTTTCCAGACGTTTTCGAGCACTCGACGCCATTTTGCTGAAGGCGCGATCATTCGCAATCATGCGTTGTTCGCTTCGATCGCGGCTACGATCTGCTCAAAAGCCATGCTGTGCGAGGCCTTTACCAGCACCTTGTCGCCCGCGTGCAGTATTTCCGGCAGCGCCTGAATCAGCGCTTCCTTATTTTCAAAATACAGCGCGTTCGCACCCGCCGCCTTTGCGCCTGCTGCAATATCGCGCGCCAGCCTGCCGCAGCCGATCACCAGCTGAATGCCGCGCTCAGCTGCATGCACGCCCATAGACCGATGCAGCGCCGCGCTGTTTTCGCCCAGCTCGAGCATATCGCCCAGGATACATACGCCGCGCCCCGGCAGCGTCGCCAGCGAATCGATGGCGGAGGCCATGGAATTGGGATTGGCATTATAGCAGTCGCTCAGAATGGCGATGCCGCCCGTCTGGATCAGCCGCGCGCGGTTGCCTACGGTCTTATAATTTGCCAGCCCTGCGGCAATATCGGCGTCGCTCAGCCCCAGCGCCCAGCCGACCGCCGCGCCCGCCAGCGCCGCATACGGCAAATGCGCGCCGAAAGCGGGGATCCGCGCCTCGAACGTCTGCCCATGATGACAGATCTCAAAGCGCATGCCTTCACCACCGAGGTTCTTCACCTCGCGCGCCACAAAATCGTTGCCCTCCTGCATGCCGAACGTGATCCGGCGCACCGGCGCTTCATAAGCGCCGAGCAACGGATCATCGCCGTTGACGATGGCCAGATCGTCCGGCTGCATGGAAGCAAATATCTCCGTCTTGGCGCGCAGCACGCCCGGCCTGTCGTGCAGAAATTCCAGATGCGCGTCACCGATCATGGTGATGACCGCGATGTTCGGGCGCACCATGTCCGTCAGCCGCGTCATTTCGCCGAAATCGCTGATGCCCATTTCCACCACGGCTGCCTGCGTGTCCTCCGGCATGCTCAGCAGCGTGCGCGGCACGCCCAGTTCGTTATTGAAGTTCTTTTCGGTCTTATGTATGCGCAGCCTGCGCTCCAGCACCGCAGCAATCATTTCCTTGGTCGTGGTCTTGCCCACGCTGCCCGTGATGCCCACGACCGGTATTTCAAAGCTGCGCCGATACCAGCCCGCCAGCGCGCCGATGGCCGCAAGCGACGAGCTCACGCGGATCAGCGGCATTTCCGCCGCGTCCTCCGGCTCGCGCTCGGATATGCAGCACACCGCGCCGCGTTTCAGGCAATCGGCCATATAGCCGTGACCGTCGACGCGCGCACCCTTGAACGCCACGAACAGCGCGCCGTCGCCAATATCGCGGCTGTCGCTGGATACGCAGGTAACATGGGCATCCAGCGCCGATTCAGAACCGAAATATCTGCCGCCGACGGCCTTCAATACCTCTCTAACCGTAAATGCTCTCATGCACCCCTACCGCCTTTAATTAAAATCGCGCACGGCGATATCCACGATCTTCTGGCACAGCGCCGAATAGGAAATACCAACCGCCGCCGCTTCCTGCGGCATCAGGCTGGTGGGCGTCATGCCCGGCAGCGTATTGATCTCCAAGAAGTATACATCGCCATTTTCATCCACAATATAATCCGAGCGAGAATAGGCCTTCAGGCCCAGCGCGTTGTGCACCGTAAGCGCCACCCTGCGCAGCTCGGTCTCGATCGCCGGATCAATGGGCGTCGGGCAGATCTCCACGGTGGAGCCCGCCTGATACTTATTCACATAATCATAGAAGCCCGCCTTGGGAATGATCTCGATGGAAGGCAGGCTCTCGCCGTCCAGCACGCCCACGTCAATTTCGCGTCCGGAAACGTACTGCTCCAGAATCACACGATCCTGCCCCACATGCTCCCTGAGCGCCGCTGCCAACTCATCCGCGCTGTGCGCGATCGCCACGCCAATGCTGGAGCCGCTGTCCACGGGCTTGACCACCACGGGCAGCTTCGTTTTTTCCACGATACCCGGAATATCCGCTTCCGCATAGCAGCCCAGCGTGCGCCATTCGGGCGTCTTTACGCCGAGGGGTGCGACGATCTTCTTGGTCAGATCCTTGTCCATGGCCAGCGCGCTGCCCAAACAGCCGCTGCCGGTGTAGGGCACGCCCAGCAAATCCAGCGTCGCCTGGATCCGACCGTCCTCGCCACACGCGCCGTGCAGCGCCAGAAACACCACGTCCGCAGCCTGACAGAGCTCGAGCACCCGCAGGCCGATCTTGCTGGCGCTCTGCCATTTGCGCGATGCGCGCACCTTTTCAAGATCAGGCGTTTCCGAGCCGACCTGCGCATCCTTTATTTCAGGCAGGTTTGCAAAGAGCTGCTCGATCGAGCCCTCGTAGTCCTCAAGGCCGTAAAACATATCCACCAGCACGGCGTTATGCCCCAGCGAGCGCAGCGCTTTACACGCCAGCGTTCCGCTGGTGATGGACACGTTTCGCTCCATGCTCAGTCCGCCGCAAAGCACAACAATATTCATAATTAAAATGCCACCTTTCGCGGTATATATGTACACACATATCAGTATAGCACCAATTGCCGCCGTTTGCCTTTCTGTTTACGTTAAGGCAGGCGGCAACAAAATCATTTTGGGCGCATTTGTCGATATTTTTTCATAAATCGCGCAAAAACATTTGCCATTTCATCGTACATGTGCTATACTTGATACGCTTTTAATACGGAGGGGGATTCGGCCATGGTTGAGATTCGCGAAGTCAAGTCCAAGTCTGATCTGAGAAGGTTCGTCGCGTACCCGAATAAGCTCTATCGGGACGTACCGCAGTTCATGCCGCCGCTTCGGGGCGAGGACATGGCGGACTGGGATCGAAAAAAGAATCCTGCCTTTGAGTATTGCGATGCAAAATGCTATCTGGCGCTGCGCGATGGCGAGATCGTCGGCCGTATCGGCGCGATTCTCAGCCGGCGTTCCAATGAAAAGTGGAACAAGCAGCGCATGCGCTTTACGCAGGTGGACTTCATAGACGATATTGAGGTCTCAACCGCGCTGTTTGAGGCCGTAGAAGCCTGGGCACGCGAAATGGGCTGCAACGAAGTTCACGGCCCGCTCGGCTTTACCGACCTCGATCGCGAGGGCATGCTGGTGGAGGGCTTTGACCAGAAGAGCATGTTCATCACCTACTACAACCATCCCTACTACATAGATCACCTCACCCGCCTGGGCTATGTGAAGGACGTGGACTGGGTGGAATTTCTGATCGACGTGCCGCAGCCGGGCGACAGGATCGTGCCCCGCCTTCAGCAATTGTCCGATCGCGTGCTCAAATCGACGGGACTGCATGTGGCGCAGGTCAGGCACCGGCGCGATTTCAGGCCGTATATTGAAAAGGTATTTGACCTGATTAACACCTGCTACGCCCACCTCTATGGCACGGTGGAGCTCTCGCGGGAGCAGATCAAAAAATATGCCGACAAGTTTATCCCGATGATCAATCCGGATCTGGCATGCTTCGTGATGGACGAAAACGACAACATGGTCGCCTTCGGCGTGGCTGCGCCCAGCATGGCCGCCGCCATCAAAAAGAACGACGGCCACATGTTCCCCTTCGGCTTTATCGACATTCTGCGCGCGCTGCGCAAGAACGACACGCTGGATCTCTACCTCATCGCCGTTCGGCCGGATTATCAGGATCGCGGCGTAAATGCCGTGCTGATGAACCATGTGCTCAAGGGCTGCCACAAAATCGGCATTCAGAAGGCCGAAACCGGCCCGCAGCTGGAGCAGAACTTCAAGATCCAGCACCAGTGGAGTTTGTTCAAATATCGCAACCACAAGCGCAGAAGGTGCTTTATCAAGCAGCTGTGATTCCAGACTTCTACATTTGAAAATGCACCGCGCCGCTCCATTCGCAAATGAAGCGGCGCGCTTTATATTGGTTCACCTCGGGCGCATCAGCTCATACATCATAATGCCTGCGGCGACGGCGGCGTTCAGCGATTCCGCGCCCCCGCGCATCGGCAGTTTCAGGCGCATGCCGGCCTCGGCCTTTACCGCGTCGGATATGCCGCGCGCCTCGTTGCCGATCACCAGCACGAACCTCTCCCCCGGCTCCGGCCTGGCGTAAAAGTCCTCGCCATGCAGATCTGAAACGATGATCCTCCAGCCGCGTTCGGCAAGCGCGCGCAGCGCTCCGGCGAGATCATCCTCGCAGCGATACGGCAGGCGAAAGCCCGAGCCCATGGCCGCGCGCTGCACCTTCGGCGAAAGCGGATCGGCGCTTCCCTCGCCCAGCAGCAGCGCCTGAAAGCCCGCGGCGTCCGCCGTGCGCCATATCGTGCCTACATTTCCGGGATCCTGCACGCCGTCCAGCGCCACGATGCGATCGGGCAGTGTCTCGAAGGCCGCCTGCGCCGGCATTTCAAACGATGCGCAAACGCCCTGCGGCGTGCGCGTTTCGCAGATAGATTCCAGCAGCGTCCGGCTCACGAGCGCCGCGTGCAGCCCGTTTTCCGCCAATTCCTGTGCAAAGTCCACCGCGCCGTCGTCCGCAGCGAGCTCGCACATTTTCAGTCCACAGCTGAGCGCCTCGCGAATCATTACCTCACCCTCGACCAGAAACAGGCCCTGCTCCCGCCGCGCCTTCGCGCTCCTGAGCGCCCGCAGGCGCTGTACCATGGGATTTTTGGCGCTGGTAATCTTATCCATGCTTACCTTCCCCCAATGCGTATGCCGCAAAATAGATCCGCCGCGCACCTGCTGCCCGAAGCGCATCGGCGCAGCAGCGGGCAGTCGCGCCGGTGGTGTACACGTCGTCGATCAACAGAATATCCGCGCCGTTCACAATCGCTGCGCGCGCCGCGCAAACCGTAAACGCGCCTTCGAGATTATGCCGCCGCTGACCCGGCAAAAGCCGCGCCTGCTGGGCGGCATTGCGGGTTCGACGCAGCAGATCCATATATTCAAGATCGAGCACCTCTGCCGCGCGCCGCGCGAGCAGCTCCGCATGGTTCCGGCCGCGGCGCCGCAGCCGCCGCGGATGCATCGGCACCGCCGTGACCGCGCGGATATTTTTAAGATCCAGCTGCGCCACGGCGCGCGCAATGTCGCCGCCCATCTGTTCGGCAAGCACTGCCGCCCCTGCGTATTTCAGATTGCGCACCATGCCGCCCGCAGGCCCATGGTACGGATAGGCGAACGCCGTGCCGTCGAGCCCCGTATCGCCCTCGAGCCTGCGCGCGCCGATCCAGCGTTCGCTGAGCTTTTTCCGGCAGTCCTCGCACAGATCGTCGCGGTCGCAGCCGAGCATGCTGCCGCAGCCCATGCACACGGCACGGCGCGGATAGAACAGATCCAGAAGCGCCGTAAGCGCTGCCCGCAGCCTCACGACTTACACCCCATCGTCCGCAGCCGAAACGCCAGGCCGGTATAGCGGCGCAGGATGCGGTTATTGTCCACCATGCCGCGCATGCAGGCTTCGCGTCCCACGATGACCACCAGGCGCTTTGCGCGCGTGACCGCCGTATACAGCAGATTTCGCGTCAAAAGCATCTGCGGTCCATTGAGCAGCGGCAGCACCACGGCGTCGAATTCGCTGCCCTGGCTCTTGTGTACCGAAATGCAATAGGACAGCTCAAGCTCGTCGAGCATGGAATCGTCGTAGACGGCGTGCCGCCCGTCGTCAAATTCGACGGTCATTTCGCGATCCGTGCGGCTCAGGCGCACGATATAGCCGATGTCGCCGTTGAACACGCCGTCGCCGTGTTCATCGCCGCGCGTCCATTCCAGTTCATAGTCGTTGCGCACCTGCATCACCTTGTCGCCCAGCCGAAACACGCCGTCGCCGCGCGGAAGCTCGGGCTTTTCGCGGCTCGGCGGGTTGAGCGCCTCCTGCAGCACGCGGTTGAGCTGAAAAACGCCCAGCGCGCCCTTCTTCATCGGCGCCATCACCTGCACGCCGCGCAGACTGTCCACGCCCAGAAAGCCCGGCAGCCGCCGCTGCACCAGCGCCACCACGGACTGGCTGACCTCTGCGGCGCTCTCGCGGCGTTCAAGGAAGAAATCCGTGTCACGGTTCTGTATCAGCGGATACTCGCCGCGGTTGATCCGGTGCGCGTTCACGACGATGCGGCTCTGCTGCGCCTGACGGAATATCTCGTTCAGCCGCGCCACCGGCACCGCGCCGGAATCGATCAAATCCCTGAGCACGTTGCCCGCGCCGACCGACGGCAGCTGATCCGCGTCGCCCACCAGTATCAGCCGCGCGCCGGGCTTTACCGCCCGAAGCAGCGCGCGCATCAGGAAAATGTCCACCATGGACATTTCATCCACCACCACGGTGTCCGCCTTGATCGGGTTCTCCTCGTCGCGCTTGAAGCCCTCGACCTCGCCGCCGTATTCCAGCAGCCTGTGGATGGTGCGCGCGGAACGCCCCGTCGCCTCGGACATGCGTTTGGCCGCGCGTCCCGTCGGCGCGCACAGCTCAACCGTACCGCCGCCCTCCAGCATTTCGAGAATGCAGTTGATGGACGTGGTTTTGCCCGTGCCGGGACCGCCGGTAATGACGGTGAGGTCGCCGGAGACCGCCTTGGCCACGGCCTCGCGCTGCGCCTGCCCGAGCGTCACGCCCAGCTTGCGCTCGCAGCGCGCGATGCTTCTTTCCATCTCCGCCGCCGAAAGCTGCTTCTTCTGCGACGCATTTCGGCGCTTCAGGATCAGAGCCGCCGTTTCGCATTCCACACGGTACAGGCGCGGAAGGTACACGGCGGATATGTCGTCCACCGTTTCAAATATCAGCTGATCCGCAAGGCGCATAGCCCGTATCGCGGCGTCCGCCTGCGCCTGCTGCACGCCCAGCACCTCCGCCGCGCGCGCTGTCAGCTCATGCTGCGGAAGATAAACATGCCCCATGTTCGCCGCAGCCTGCGACAGCACATAGCGCACACCGCTGGCCAGCCGGTCTGGGTTATCGGCCTGAAAGCCCAGGCTGCGCGCAATGCCGTCCGCCGTCTGAAAGCCCACGCCGTCGATCTCATCGGCGAGCCGATACGGATTTGTCCGCAGCACGCGCTCGCTCTGATCGCCGTAGGCGCGATACACCTTCATCGCCAGCGCAGGCGTCAGCCCTGCGCCCTGCAAAAAGATCAACGCAGCGCGCATTTCGTTCTGCATGGCGAAGGATTCCGCGATCATCGCCGCCTTTTTGGGGCCGATGCCAGGGATCTCCGTGAGCCGGTGCGGCTCCGCTTCCATAATATCCAGCGTCTCCGTGCCAAATTTGCGCACGATCAGCTTCGCCGTGGCGGGGCCTATGCCCTTAATCATTCCTGAACCCAGATATTTTTCAAGCGCGCTGCGCGTCTGCGGCATGGAGATTTCGTAGGCTGTGACCTTGATCTGCTCGCCGTAGTCTCGGTGCTCGGTCAGCTCGCCATCCAGGATAACATGCTCTCCCGCCGCCAAAAACGGCATTATGCCCACGGCGCTCACGCGCCCTGAGCCGTCCAGATGAAAGGACGCCACCGTCCATCCGTTTTCTTCGTTTCTAAATACGATGTCTTCGATCGTGCCCTCAAACTTAGACATGGGCTATTCCGCGTTCTTTCGGTAGATCAGGCACAGTCCCTTCAGCGTCAGCAGGCCATCCATCACGTCGATGGCATTGGATTCGCCCGCCACCAGCACCGCGAGTCCGCCCGTGGCCACCACCTTGGCGTGGGGCGCGCCCAGCTCGCGCTTCATGCGCTCCACCAGATAATTAATCTGGCCGATATAGCCGTACACGATGCCCGCCTGCATATTGCTGATGGTGTTGCGCCCAATCACGCTGTCGGGCTTGGCCAGCTCAAAGCGGGGCAGCTTCGCCGCGCGCTCAGTCAGCGCCTCGGCCGCCAGCTTGAGCCCCGGGCAGATGGCGCCGCCCAGAAACTCTCCCTTTTCATTGATTACGCCAAAGCTCGTGGCCGTGCCGAAATCGATGGTGATGCAGGGGCCGCCGTAGAGCTCGTAGGCCGCCACGGCGTTGGCGATGCGGTCTGAACCCAGCTCGCGCGGGTTTTCATAACGAATGTTGATGCCCGTCTTGATGCCCGGGCCGATGATGTGCGGCTCCATGCCGAAATAGGTGCGGCACATGTGCTCGATGGTGAAATTGATCTGCGGCACCACCGAGGAGATCATGATGCCCTCCACCTGTTTCGGGCTGACGCCCGCGTGCGCGAACAGGTTCAGTAGCAGTATGCCGTATTCGTCTGAGGACATGGCGCGGTTCGTGGATACGCGCCAGTAATGGAGCATCTCCATGCCCTCAAAGAGCGCGGTTTTGATGTTGGTATTTCCAATATCCAATGTGAGAATCATGCAGCGAATATCCCCCTGCGGATTATTTGCGGGAATCTGTCTTCCACAGCGCGCCCAGCACCGGCACGGAAATGAGCGCGTTGACGACGGCCTCGGCGCTGCCGGCGATCAGGCCCGTGCCGCCGATGAGCGCGAGTACCCTTGCCGAATCGATGCCCATGATGCAATAGAACAGCAGCATAAGGCCAAGATAAAAAACCGTATTGGTCAACGAACCGGCTGCCGCCGCAATGGCCACCGCGCGCCTGAGCTTCATGCGCCCGGACGCCGCGCGATAGCAAAGCTGCGTCGTGACCGGCACCAGCAAGCGGGGCAAAAAGGTCATAATCATCGCCAGCACGGGGCTTTGCGCCATCAGCGTCGCCACCAGCGTAGAGGGCGCGCCGAACAGTCCAAAGGCCTTCATGGCGCTGACTGCGCCGAAGCACAGCCCCAGCAGCAGTCCCCTGCGAAGCCCGAGCAGCAACGTGCCGATGACCACCGGAATGCCCAGCAGCGAAAGGTTGATAAAGCCCAGCGGGATCATGCCGATGGGCGTAAGCCCCAGCAGCAGAATCAGTGCGACAAAGATCGCCGTTTGTACCAGTTCGCGCGTGTTCTTATTCATTTTTGTTTCCTCCATTCAAGTTCCCGTTTGGGATGCCTGATGTATTTGGGGTGCCCGTGGAATGCCTGTCCGGTTCTCAAAGGAGATACCGGCCTGTCCATTATAGCACATTTTTGCCATCTTGCCAGCCCCCTATGTAAAAAAACGCGCATCATGACGCATTCAGGCGCGATTGACGCCGAATTTTAGCTTTTATCCGCTTGACAGGGCACGCGCACAGTGCTAAAATACGGCCATCATCGAAAAGGAACTCGAAGTCATGCGCCAGAACAGCTTTAAATTTGCATATGCCTTTTACTTTAGCTTTTGCCCGAATATGGATGGCTCTAGCGGTAATTGCGCTGCGCAGTTTTAAGCGATATTAAGGTCGAATAAAAACTTCCGCGTTTCCCGCCACACAGCCATCCGGCTGCTGTGGCGTTTATTTTTAATTTACAGATCCAGAGGGGCAGGGAAAAAGAATGATCGCAGTATTAAAGCAGGGCGCTTCTCAGGAGCGCACGGAAATGTTGATCGCCTGGCTGAACCGCCAGGGCATCGAGGTGCATATCTCGCGCGGCGACCACAAAACCGTGCTCGGCCTGATCGGCGATACGAACCGGCTGGACATGAACATGCTGCAAAGCCTGGACATTGTGGACAGCGTGACCCGCGTATCCGAGCCGTTCAAGGCCGTGAGCCGCAAATTCCATCCGGATGACAGCGTTGTGGACGCATCCGGCGTGAAGGTGGGCGGCGGCGGCTTTGCGCTGATCGCCGGCCCCTGCTCCGTGGAAAGCGTGGATCAGATCTGCTATGTGGCCGAGCGTGTGAAGGCGGCGGGCGCGAACATGCTGCGCGGCGGTTCATTCAAGCCGCGCACCTCGCCCTACGATTTTCAGGGGCTCGGCGCAGAGGGCATTCGCCTGCTGCTGGAGGCCAAGCGCGCCACGGGACTGCCCATCGTGACCGAGATCATGGACATTCGCACGCTGGATCTGTTTGAGGACGTGGATGTGATCCAGGTGGGCGCGCGCAACACACAGAATTTCGATCTGCTCAAGGAGCTGGGCAAGACGCGCAAGCCCATCCTGCTCAAGCGCGGCCTGGCGGGTACCATCCGCGAGCTGCTGATGAGCGCCGAATATATCGCCGCCAGCGGCAATGAAAACGTGATTCTTTGCGAACGCGGCATACGCACCTATGAAAACACCTACACGCGCAACACGCTCGACCTTTCAGCCGTGCCGGTACTGCGGGAGCTGACGCATCTGCCGGTCATCGTAGACCCCAGCCATGCCACAGGACGCAACACGCTGGTCGGCCCCATGGCGTTGGCCGCCGCCGCCTCCGGCGCGGACGGACTGATGATCGAGGTGCACAACGACCCGATGCACGCGCTCAGCGACGGCGCGCAGTCGCTCACGCCGGACGAATTCGACGCGCTCGCACGGCGCATTTTCAAAATTCGGGAGGCCATTATCTGATCGTACGGGAGGCGAAACAGGCATGAAGACCATTTCCATCAACGCTTCACAGGCATACGACGTGGTCATTGAACGCGGCATACTGCACGATTGCGGCAAATATTTGCGTCCGCTGCTGCCCGGAAGCAAACTCCTGGTGGCGACGGAGGATCGCGTCGCGCCGCTGTATCTGGATCGGGTGCTCAATTCGCTGCGCAGGGCGGGCTTTGAAGCCGAATCCTTTATTTTCCCTGCCGGCGAGCCCAGCAAAAATACCGCCACCTGGCTTCAGCTGATCGATCGTCTCGCCGCATTCGGGCTCACCCGCACGGACGCCGTAGCGGCGCTTGGCGGCGGCGTGACGGGCGACCTTGCCGGCTTTGCCGCGGCATGCTACCTGCGCGGCGTGCGCTATGTGCAGCTGCCCACCACGCTGCTGGCGGCGGTGGATTCCTCCGTCGGCGGCAAGACCGCTGTGGATCTGCCGGTCGGCAAGAATCTGCTGGGCGCATTTCATCAGCCCTGCGCCGTGCTCTGCGACCCGGACACGCTTAAAACGCTTGCGCCTGCCACGCTTGCCGACGGCTTCGGCGAGGTCATCAAGTACGGCATGTACGGCAATGCGCGCCTGCTCGAGCTGCTTGGCCGCGGCGATTTTACCGCGCACGCTGAAGAGATCATCGCCGCCTGTGTAGCGATGAAACGCGATATCGTGCAGCGCGACGAATTCGACGCCGGTGCGCGGCAGATACTGAATTTCGGCCATACCTTCGCGCACGCCATCGAAGCACTGAGCAATTTCAGCGTCGGCCACGGCCACGCCGTGGGCATGGGCATGCGCATTATTACCGCCGCGTCCGTCAAAAAGGGCTTCTGCCCGGCCGAATGCCTCGAGATTCTGGATACACTGCTGGATAAATACGGTCTTGAAAAGCACTGCAGCTATGCCGCCGCGCAGCTGGCGGAAGGCGCGATGCGCGATAAAAAGCGTGCCGGAAGCCGGATCACGCTCGCAATACCAACCGGAGTCGGAACCTCCACGCTTCACAGCATCGATACCTGCGAGCTGGAGGACTGGGCGAAAGCGGGGCTTGACGCATGATCGCGCGCATACAGCCAACGCCGCTATGCGGCAGGATCGCGGCCATTCCCTCCAAATCCGAAGCGCACCGGCTTATGATCTGCGCCGCGCTCGCAGACGCCCCCACCCGCCTGCAGATGCGCGGCACATCGCAGGATATTGAGGCCACCATTCGCTGCCTGCGCGCGCTGGGTTCGGATATTTGCGTAAATACCGACCACATTCTGGTTTCTCCCATTCAGACTCCGCCAATCTCCTGCGAATTGGATGTGGGCGAAAGCGGCACCACGCTGCGCTTTATGCTGTGCATTGCTGCGGCGCTGGGCGTAGACGCGCGTTTTATACTGCATGGTCGTCTGCCCGGCAGGCCGATGGCCGAGCTTGAGGCGGCGCTCGCCTCCGGCGGCTGCAAAACCGACCGAAGTTCAGGTAATGTACTCCGTCTGCACGGCAAGCTGCGGCCGGGCGTGTATACGCTGCCGGGCAACGTATCCTCGCAGTATATTTCCGGCATGCTGATGGCGCTGGGCCGCGTGGGCGGCGCATCTGAGCTGCGCATTACGGGCGGCGTCGAATCGACCGATTACATCCGGATGACGCTCCACGCCATGCGCCGCTTCGGCGTTATTCCAAAAGAGACCGAATTCTGTTTTTCATTTTCTGGAGCTGAGCGCTATATTTCTTCCAAGGTGGCCGTCGTGGATGGCGACTGGTCAAACGCTGCGTTCTGGCTCTGTGCAGGTGCGCTGCCAGATTGCGAGATCTCCGTTTCGGGGCTCGACCCGAACAGCGCGCAGGGCGACCGGCGCATTGCGGAGATCGTGAAAGGTCTGCCGCGCGAGATCGATGCTTCCCCCATTCCCGATCTGATTCCCGCCGCCGCCGCGCTCTACGCCGCATTGGGACTGCCGCTGCGCGTGGTAAACGCCGCGCGGCTGCGGCTGAAGGAATCCGACCGGATCAAAACCGTATGCGCGGCGATCAACGCTCTGGGCGGCAGCGCGCACGAAACGGCCGACGGGCTGACGCTGACCGGCAGCGCGCCGCTTTCCGGCGGCCGCGTGGACGCAGCCGGCGATCACCGCATCGCGATGATGGCCGCCGTCGCCGCCGTCGCGTGTGCAGGTTCGGTCGAGATCGCAGGCGCGGAGGCGGTCGCCAAATCCTATCCCGATTTCTGGCGCGATTACGCCGCGCTCGGCGGTCGGGTCGAGCTGATTTAAGTATGGAGGTCGAACCATGAGCAGCATGTATTTGAGCCGATTGAAAATCTCGATCTTCGGCCAGTCGCACGCGCCGGCCATCGGTGTGGTCATTGACGGACTGCCGCCGGGCGAAAAGATCGACCTCGACGCGCTCCAGCGCTTTCTCAGCCGCCGCGCACCCGGTCGAGATGAGACCGCCACTGCGCGCCGCGAGGCCGACGCGCCTGAGATCCTGTGCGGACTTTCGAACGGCGTGACCTGCGCGAGCCCGCTTACCGCCATTATCCGAAACACGAACACACGCCCCGGGGATTATGCCGCGCTCATGTGCCGCCCCCGTCCCGGGCATGCCGACTATACCGCGCAGGTGAAATACCACGGCTTCCAGGATGCGTCCGGCGGCGGGCATTTCTCCGGCAGGCTGACCGCACCGCTGTGTATCGCGGGCGGCATCGCCATGCAGATCCTGGCGCGGCGCGGCGTGCAGATCGGCGCGCACCTGGCAAGCGTCGCGGATGTCTGCGACGAGGCGCTCGATCCGGCTGCGCCGGATATGGCGCAGCTCGCCAAGGCCGCTGAGAACAGTCTGCCGACATTGAGCCTTGAAGCGGGCGAAAAAATGCGCGCCGCGATCATGGCGGCCAGGGCCGCGAGCGACTCCGTGGGCGGCATAATCGAATGCGCGGCGGCAGGCGTGCCTGCGGGGTTGGGCGATCCCATGTTTGACGGCATGGAAAACCGCATTGCGCGCATCGCTTTCGCCATTCCCGCGGTCAAGGGCGTGGAATTCGGCGCGGGCTTTGGCGCAGCGCAGCTGCGCGGCAGCGAAAACAACGATCCGTTCACCGTGCAAAATGGGCGGGTCGTGACCGCTGCCAACCGCGCGGGCGGTATTCTCGGCGGTATCACCACGGGCATGCCCGTGCTGTTCCGCGCGGCGGTAAAGCCCACGCCGTCCATCGCACTGCCGCAGCGCACGGTGGATCTGACGGAAATGAAGGAAACTGAGATCGAGATCAAGGGTCGCCACGATCCCTGCATCGCGCCCCGCGCCGTTCCCTGCATGGAGGCGGCCATGGCCATCGCGCTGCTGGATGCGTGGCTCGAGAAAGATAACGAGGTGAAATGAATATGGAGCTTCAGGAACTGCGCCAGGAAATTGACAGCATCGATCATGAGATTACACGCCTTTTTGATAAGCGCATGACCGCCTGCGAGGAAGTAGCCGCCTACAAGCGCGCGCACGCCCTTCCGGTATTTGACGCCGGACGCGAGCGTGAAAAGCTGAGCGACGTTGCAGAAGAGGTGCGCCCCGAATATTCGGACGCCGTGCGCGCGCTCTATACCACGATATTTGAACAGAGCCGCAGCCGTCAACGCGCGCTGAACCGCGGCGAAAGCGCGCTGCACCGCGAGATCACCCACGCCATCGAGCACACGCCCGCGCTCTTCCCCGAGTCCGCCGCCGTCGCCTGTCAGGGCGTGGAGGGCGCCTATTCCCAGCTGGCGTGCAGCCGCCTGTTCAAGAGCGCGCACATCATGTATTTCGGCAATTTTGAAAGCGTGTTTTCCGCCATCGAGAGCGGCCTTTGCAGCTACGGCGTCCTGCCGCTGGAAAACAGCAGCGCGGGCTCCGTGAACAAGATCTACGACCTGATGCAGCGCCACAATTTCAGAATCGTGCGCAGCCTGCGCCTGAAGGTGGATCACAACCTGCTGGCCGTGCCCGGCAGCGCCATCGGCGATATTCGCGAAATCTTCACGCACGAGCAGGCGCTGGCACAGTGCGCGGGCTACCTTGAAAAAATGAACGGCGTGAAGGTCACAAGATGTGAAAACACCGCCATAGCCGCGCAAATCGTGGCGCAGTCCGGCAGACGCGACGTTGCCGCCATCGCTTCCCGCGCCTGCGCGGAGATTTACGGACTGAACGTGCTCGAGGGCGATATTCAGGATCACGGCAACAACTACACGCGCTTCATCTGCATCTCCAGGAATGCCGAAATCTATCCCGGTGCGAACCGCACCAGCGTGATGATGACGCTGCCGCACCGTCCGGGCGCGCTGTGTGAAGCGCTGATGCGCATTCAGGCGCTGGGCGTAAACATCAGCAAGCTGGAAAGCCGTCCGATCCCTGAGCGCGATTTTGACTTCATGTTCTATTTCGACCTGGATCTGAGCGTATACAGCGAATCCTTCCCGCGCCTGATCGACGATCTGAACGATCTGAGCGAGCAGTTCCGCTACCTCGGCAGCTATCTGGAGGTCGTGTGACATGCGTGTGGGTCTTTTGGGCGCGCGCCTCGGCCACAGCTATTCGCCGCAGATTCACGCCTTCTTCGGCGATTACAGCTATGATCTGTTCGAGGTCGCGCCGGAAAAGCTGGACAGCTTCATGCGCGGCGGCAGCTTTGACGCGCTGAATGTGACCATTCCCTACAAGCGCGCCGTAATGCCCTACTGTGCGCAGTTGACGGA
>CAKUOX010000030.1 GCA_934670175.1 uncultured Clostridia bacterium
CGATTTTTGCTCTGGGAAATGGGATTTCCCGCCGCAAAAATCGCCCGTGCCCACCGTACATGCCGCTGGGCACGATTGGAGGATGCTAAAAAATGATCTACATGGGAGGCTGCCAGCCATGCGAACGCTTCTGAAACATGCACTGATCTACGATGGAACGACCGCCGAACCGCGCATGGGCGATATTCTGATTGAGGACGGCCGCTTTGCGCGCATCGCGCCGGAGATTGCGGGCGCGGCGGATACGGTTTACGAGCTGCGCGGCAAGTCCGTGGCGCCGGGATTTATCGATGTACATTCCCACAACGACTGGTTTGCCATTCATAAGAATCCGCTTCCGTATTTTGAACCCTTCATCAGGCAGGGCATTACCTCCTTTGTCACGGGCAATTGCGGGCTTTCGGCAATTGCGTTCGATGACGATACGCCGCATGTAGCCAGAATCGGCGGCGGGCTCTTTGGCTATCGCGGCCAGACAACGGGCGTATATCCGGACGCAGCGCGCTTTTTCAGCGCGATCGAGGGTCGGGTGCCGTGCAACATCGCCGTGCTGGCAGGGCATTGCTCCGCGCGCGCCAGCGTGGCCGGAAATGAGAATCGAAGGCTGACGGCGCAGGAGGAAGCCAGAATGCTCGCCATTCTGGAAGAAAACCTGAAAATGGGCGCGGCGGGCATTTCGCTGGGGCTGATGTACAATCCCGGCATGTTCGCCGATGAAGCGGAGCTTCGCAAGGTCGCAGCGCTGTGCATAAAGTATAACAAGCCGCTGACCGTGCATCCGCGCGCTGAATCGAGAATATCCACATCCTATCCGCAGTTGCTCGGCCGTTCGCATCTGCTGCGCGCCATGGATGAGCTGGCGCGGGTGGCGCAGGGCACGCCGCTGAAGCTGCAGTTCTCGCACCTGATATTTGTCGGCAGAGGCAGCTTTGGCGATAAGGACGAGGCGCTGAAGATCATAGACCGGCTGCGCCGCGCGGGCGTTCAGGCGCAGTTTGACATCTATAATGAAAAGAAGGGCGTTTCGGTCATTACCGTGATCCTGCCTGCGTGGTATCAGGGCATGACGGAGCGCGAACAGAAAAAACCGTGGAACCGCCTGCGGCTGGCGGTGCTGGTGCGCGTCGCGACGCTGCTGCTGGGCTTCGGCTTTAAGGACATCGAGATCGCATATATCGGCCCGGGCTATGAGCACTACGAGGGCAAGACCGTGCATCAGCTCGCCCGCGAAAACCATATGAGCGATCTGAACATGTATCTGAAGCTCTGCCGCGAATCGGGCTATCAGGGGCGCGTGAACATGGGGCCGTATACCACCGACGAGATCATTCATGATTTCGAGAAAAATCCGCTCTGCCTGTATATGACCGACGCATGGGTTGAGGATCACGGCATTCAAAACCCGGCGATCTACGACTGCTATCCCAAGTTTTTGCGCGATTCGCTGCTGGGGCTGGGCGACACGCTGCCCAACACCATCCACCGCATGACCGGCGCGAGCGCGGAGCGCTTCATGCTTCGGGAGCGCGGCTATATCCGCGAGGGCTATTATGCGGATGTAACGGTGTTTGATGAGGCGGCGCTCAAAAGCGCCGTGCCGGATCAGGAAAGCGCCTTCGGCATTGAAAGCGTGTTCGTAAACGGCCAAATGGTTCTGAACGCGGGCGAGATCCTTTCGGATACGAAGTGCGGCATGGCGCTGCGGGTGTAACGGCTATCAGGGTACGCAAAGACCGGCCTCCAACTCTATGGAGACCGGTCTTTGCTTGTCAAAAATGATTTTTGACAAGCATGTGGACGGGGAAGAAGCTCCCCCGCCACGACCACCCTCACCAGTTTTTGCTGAAATCCTTCGGATTTCCGGGCGCAAAAACTGCAGGGAAACGATTTTTGCTCTGGGAAATGGGATTTCCCGCCGCAAAAATCGCCCGCGCCCACCGTACATGCCGCTGGGCACGATTGGAAGCCTTCTCCAGCTCCTCCTGTCTTTTTCGACAGACTGAGGCCGGCTTTTTATATTATACTCACTTCAAATCGTTCTCATCGAACGGATCGCCGCATTCGGGGCAGAATTTCGGCGGATGCGCGGGGTCATCGGGCCGCCAGCCGCATTTGTCGCACTGGTAAACCGGCGCGCCTGAGGGACGCTTCGCACCGCATTCGGAGCAGAACTTGCCCCTGTTTACTGCGCCGCAGGCGCACGTCCAGCCGTCCGGCTCGGGCTTCTTTGCGCCGCATTCGGGGCAGAACTTGCCGGTGGCCGTTGCGCCGCAGGAACACCGCCAGGCATTCGCGTTCGGCTGCATCGGTGCGCTCTGCTGCGCCTGCTGTTGTGCGCCCATTTGGAACAGCTGCGCCGCGTTCACGCCGCCGCCCTGCTGCGCCATGTTCATGCCCATGAAGCCGTTGATCGCGCCGCCCGCGTTTTTCGCTGCGTCCTGCATGGCCTGCGCCTGCGCGCCCACCAGCTGCGCCGCCGCCATGTTGGCATTGCGGAACACGGCGTTTTTCTGCAGCTCCTTGATCATTGCCTCGTCCGCTTCGGAGGCCTTTACGGAATTGACACCGAAGGATACGATCTCTACGCCGCGCAGGTTCGCCCATTTTTCAGAGAGCACATCGTTAAGCGCGTCGGCGATCTCCGCCGTGTGTCCGGGCAGCGCGCTGTAACGGATGCCCATTTCGGAGATCCTCGCAAACGCGGGCTGGAGCGCGGTCAGCAGTTCGCTCTTGAGCTGACTGTCGATCTGCTCGCGCGTGTAATCGCCCTCCACATTGCCGCAGACATTGGTGTAGAACAGGATCGGGTTGGTGATGCGATAGCTGTATTCGCCGAAGCAGCGAATGGAAATATCCACGTCCAGGCCAATGTTGTTGTCTACCACGCGGAAGGGCACGGGGCTGGACGTTCCATATTTATTGCCGACGATCTCTTTGGTGTTGAAGAAATACACGCGCTGATCCCTGCCCGCCTGACCGCCGAAGGCAAAGCGGTCGAAGGTAGCCTTCAGCAGCGCCTTGACCTTTTCGCCGTTCAGCGCGCCGTAGAACAGGCTGGGCTCGCCGTTCTGATCGTAGATATATTCGCCCGGCTCGGCGCAGAGATCCACGATCTTACCCTGATCCACGATCATCATACATTGGCCGTCGGCCACGGCAATCACGGAGCCGTTGGAAATAATATTATCGTCCTCGCGGCGGGCGCCGCCGAAGCGTCCCTTCGTCTGCTTCTGCGCCTTCGTCGCCAACACATTGTCCGGCAGCGCGTCCGCGTAGAAATACTCCTTCCACTGGCTGGCAAGCGTGCCGCCCGCGGCATTCAAGGCTGCTGCAATCAAACCCATAATTTTGTCCTCCTGTTATTTCTTTTGAGCATTATTCTCGATCTTCCGTTTGGTCGTATTTTCATACAGGAAATGGTCGTAGTGCATTTCCAGATGGAACGAATCCCTGCAGGCGGTTTGGGGGATCGTGTTGAGAAGCTTGCACGCTTAAAAGGGCTGGCTGCGCGAGCAGTCGCAGCCAGCCGGCGATCCTTATTCGGCTACGGGTTCGCAGTAGAACACAACGCCCATGCTCGTGTAGGCGATATTGCCATCTGCGAGCAGCTCGATCTTCTGGGTGAGCGATTCCTGGCCTTCAACTTCGAACAGCAGCGCGCCGTCCACAAAATTCATCGGCAGCGTCGCTTCGTTTCCGAAAATGTAGGTCAAGGAGCCGTTGTCGACGATGATATTGAGATCGGTGATGCCGAGCTGCGCTTCCATGCCGGCGACCGGGATGACAACGCCCATAGTGCCGACCGACGTCGCTTTCCAGGTGCCGTTGAAGGCGGAAACGTCCTCTGCGGCGACTGCTTCAGCGGAAGTCGAGGCCTCAGCCTGCTCGCGCGTGAAGGTCATGGTCGCGCCACTTTCATCGCTGAAGGAAAGCGTGCCGTCAGCCAGCGTGGCGGGTGTCGCATCGCCGTCAATCGTGATGGTAAGGCCGTTCTCGTCCATGGTCCAGGTGCCTGCGGCCGATCCGTCCTCAAGCGTGTTTGCTACGAGCGTTGCGGTGCCATCCTCGGCCAGCGTCATGGTCATGCTGAGGCCGAGGTCGGCTGCGTTGTAGGCAACATCGTCCATGCTTATGGACGCCAGATACCAGTCGCCTGCGATGTCGGCGGCTTCCGCCACGCAGAACGCTGCGGTACAGAGCATCAGGCATGCCAGCATAACGGATACGAGTTTCTTCATGGTTGGTAAACCTCCTGCAAGTATTTTGGGGTAGAGATTGGCAAAACCGGAGTTTTGCGGGCCGGCACTTTCACAGGAAAATGCCGGCGATTATTCTGAAAATCCTATCCCGTGCGGCTCAGCTCACACTGCTCATTAGAAGCTGCGCCGCGCGTTGGACAGACAGACATAGGGGAAGTTGGCGGTTCACCCTGCGATATATGCGGCCGCGTCCGGCATTTCCGGAAGGGCGTGCGCGCATTTTTCGCAGGTTACGGTGATCTCGCTGGGGTTTTCGCTCCAGCTCATGCAGTTCTGCGCGAGATTGAGCGGTATCCTCGCTCGCGTCCGCGGGCAGGTGTATGGTCAGCTGCGGCGCGGCAGTGAGGAGGAGCAGCCCATTCGTCAGCTCGCCGTCGAAGCACAGCTGCCTGAGATTCGGGCATTCCATGGCGAAGGTCTCGCCGATGGTCTTGACCCTGGTGGTAAAGTGCAGGCTGGTCAGACGTTCGCAGGCGGTGAACGCGCCGGTCTCGATCTCGTCCGCATCGACCACAAGGGCAGTCAGCCCTTCGCACCAGCAGATCGCGCTGTCCTTGAGCTGTAGTAGCGTATCCGGCAGCGTGAGCGAGGTGATGCTGTCCATGCTGCCAAATGCGTTGGTCTGGATCACATCCACAGTGGAACCGTCTATCTCGTCGGGCACAACGATGTCGCCGCCCGCGCCGTTGTAGCCATTCAGCTCACAGTAACCCGCGTCAAAATCCCACGCGCTGCGCTCTTCCGCCAGCGCGGGCAGGCAAAGCGCCAGCAGCGCGATCGTCAGACAGATCAGTTTCTTCATATTTTATCTCCCTTTCGTCTCTACGTCAAGCTCATAGCGCATCAATTGCCGCCGTCAGGTAGCCGGGCGTGACCGACGTGTAGAAAAATGCGTCGATCCTCCGATCCTGCCGCGCGATCTTCACCTGCCGCGCCAGCTCCGCATCGCTGTTTTCGTCGCACAGCAGCACAAATTTGCAGTCTGCGGCGTCGGCGCGTAGCTGCTTAATGAGCTTCAGCCGCGCCTGCAGCGTGTAGGCGTTCAGCCAGCTGACCTCCATCAGCAGAATGTCCGGCTGGAGCGCACGGCAGATCGGCAGCGTGTCGGCTACGCGCCCGGGCAGTATCTGCTCAACGCGGAATTCGCCTGTGCCGGTAAGTGCGCCGGCAATGGCTTCTGACAGCAGCGTTGTTCTGCATGCTGATCACCGTGTTTTTCATTCCGTTCCCTCCTTTGCATTTTCAGTATAGCAAGGGCAGGGCGCGGGCGCATCAACCGTCCGGCTATTATTAGGAGATAGAATATGGAGCGCAGAGCGCTTTTTCCCGGTTTATATAATACCCCTTCGTCAGGAGACAACGGATCCTGCCGATCCTGAAGAATCATCGGATCCAGGACCAGATTTACCGCGCCTGTCGCCGGGTTTGGCTTTACCAAGCGTATAACGCCTATTTTCGGTCGAGTATTACCACCCCGCTTTCGCGAGCGCGCACGGCGAGTTCCGTGCGGTTGCGAAAGCCGGTTTTGCCGAGCATGCTCAGAATGTGCGATTTTACGGTCGCCACGGACATATGCAGCCGTTCGGCGATCTCCGAATTGGTGTCGCCGCCGGTCATTTCGCGCAGCACCTCCAGCTCGCGCGCGGTGAACTCGCAGCTGCTGGCCAGCCCCAGCCGCAGCTCGGGCGTGGCGCTCGGGTAAATGGATTCGCCGCGCATCGTGCGCACCATCACATCCAGCAGGTCGGTATTGGCGCCTTCCTTGTACCAGAAGCTCTCTACGCCAATGGCGCGGGCGCGTTCCAGATAGGAGCATTCGGGCATGGAGGTAACGATGATGATCCTGATCTGCGGAAAGGCGCGTTTGATGCGTGCGGCGGCACCCAGGCGCGGCTGCGGATTTCATAGAGGCGGCACTTGCGGTAGATGATGCCCACCGCGATCAGCAGCAGCGCGACCGACCACGCCATGGCGATAAAATAGATGGGCTCGTGCGCGTAGCTGCCGTCCCAATCGCGCATGTCCGCTGAAAAGCGGAAGGCCAGCTGATGCAGATCGTTGGTTAGCACCCCGATGCAGATCAGCGCTGCGGGCAGGTACAGCAGGCGCCACGCGCGGGCAGGCGGCGCGCCTTCATCGCGCCCAAGCCACAGCGCCCCATCAGGCTGAACAGCGGCGCAAGGGTCTGCGGTACATAATATAGATACCATAAGTGCCGCGCGATCACGTCCTGAGTGAAATAGCGGTATTTCGCCGTGCGCAGCAGCAGCCACAGAACCGCCATGCCGCATCCCAGCAGCAGATAGCGCCGTACGCTGCGGCTGAGCACCCGCTGGGAGACCGAAAAGCCCCACGCCAGCGCCAGCGCAACGTAGCTCAGGCTCGACAGCAGGAAGCAGGCGGCGGAGGGCAGCGCGGACAGCGCGGCGCAGGCACGATTGAGAATGCCCGCAAGGACAAACAGCCCCACCACCGCGCCGATCCGGCACAGCGACGCTTGCTTTTCGGCAAACATTTTCTTCCTCCTCCGCGCAGCGCGACAAATCCAGACACGATCATTTTACCATGCCCACCGCGAAAAATCCAGTAGGGGAGGGCGGAATGCGTCGGATTGCGATAAAACAAATTCCTTCCATGTGCCGCATCGCGGCATATGGAAGGAACGAACAGAGCTATGCAGTTTCCACGCCGGCGGCCTTTTGCAGCTTCAGCCGCTCAATGGCCTCCTCGCGCATTTTATATTTGAGGATCTTTCCGGCGGCGTTCATTGGGAATGCCGATACGAATTCGATGTAGCGCGGTACCTTGTGCCGCGCCATATGGTCGCGGATATAGGCCTTCATTTCGTCCACACTCATCTCCTCGCCGTCCTTCAGAATGATGCACGCCAGAATCTCCTCGCCGTAGTTCTCATCCGGTACGCCGATCACCTGCACATCCGAGACCTTCGGATGGGTGTAGATGAATTCCTCGATCTCCTTGGGATAGATGTTCTCGCCACCGCGAATGATCATATCCTTCAGCCGGCCGGTGATGCGGAAGTTGCCCTCCGGCGTGCGGCATGCCAGGTCGCCGGTGTGCAGCCAGCCGTCGGCGTCGATGGCGGCGCGCGTGGCCTCGGGCATCTTGTAATAGCCCTTCATGATGTTGTAGCCGCGCGCCACGAATTCGCCGATTTCGCCGTCCGGCAGCTCCTGATTCGTGTCCGGATCAATGATGCGGCACTCGATCTCGGGCATCGCGCGGCCGACGGTGCCCACGCGCACCTCCAGCGGGTCGTCCGTGGAGGACATGGTGCAGCCGGGCGAGGCCTCGGTCTGGCCGTATACGATGGTGATCTCGGACATGTGCATCTTTTCTACCACGTCGCGCATCTTGGAAATGGGGCAGGGCGAGCCGGCCATGATGCCCGTGCGCATGTGCGAAAAATCGGTCTTTTCAAAATCCGGATGCTCCAGCAGCGCTACGAACATGGTTGGCACGCCGTGGAAGCAGGTGATCTTCTCCTGGTGGATGCAGGCCAGCGCCGGACGCGGCGAGAAATACGGCAGCGGATAAATGGACGCGCCGTGCGTCATGGCGGCGGTCATGGCCAGCACCATGCCGAAGCAGTGGAACATGGGCACCTGGATCATCATGCGGTCAGCGGTAGAGAGATCCATGCGGTCGCCGATGCACTTGCCGTTATTGATCACGTTGTAATGCGTCAGCATTACGCCCTTGGGGAAGCCTGTCGTGCCGGAAGTGTACTGCATGTTGCACACGTCGTTGGGCGCGACGTTCGCCGCCAGCCGCCATACCTCCTCTACCGCCACGGACGAGCCGCGCTCCAGCGCCTCCTCCCAGGCGATCGCACCTTTCTGGCGGAAGCCAACGGTGATGATGTTGCGCAAAAAGGGCAGGCGATGACTGTGCAGGGGGCTTCCGGACTTCGTTTCCAGCAGCTCCGGACAGAGCTCCAGCATGATTTGCTGGTAATCGCTGTCGCGATAGCCCTTTTCCATAATCAGCGTGTGCGTGTCGGACTGGCGCAGCAGGTATTCGGCCTCGTGAATCTTGTAGGCGGTGTTCACAGTCACCAGCACCGCGCCGATCTTCGTGGTCGCCCAGAAGGCGATGTACCACTGCGGCAGGTTCGTGGCCCACATGGCCACATGACTGCCGGGCTTGACGCCCAGTGCGATCAGCGCGCGCGCAAAGTTATCCACGTCCTCGCGGAACTCGGCGTAGCTGCGGGTGTAGTCGAGGGTGGTAAAGCGTATGGCAGTCTGGTCTGGAAATTCCTCCGCCATGCGATCGAGCACCTTCGGGAAGGTCGCGTCGATCAGCGCGTCCTTCTTCCAGACGAACTGCCCCGTGTGCGCGCGGTTGAAATAGAGCGTTTTTTTCATGCGCCGCGGGCTCTCGAAGCGGTGCATGTAGTTTACAAAGTGCGGGAAGATGACCTGCGGATCCTGCAGATCCTCCATCCATTCCGGCTTCCATTCAATGGAAATAAAGCCGTCGTAATTGACGGAGGAGAGCGCGCGCATCATCTCGGCTATGGGCAGCGTGCCCTCGCCGACCAGATTGTACGCGCCGCTGTCGTCCGAATCGCGCAGATGCACATGGCGCACATATGCGCCGAGGTTCGTGATCGTCTGCGCGGCGGTCTCGCCATGGTCGCGGTAGGGGTGGTGCATATCCCACAGCGCCGCCAACTCGTCGCATGCAAAGTGATCCATCACCTGCCGCAGGCGCGCGGTGTCGGCGTAGATGCCGCTGGTCTTGATCAGCAGCGTCACGCGCTTTTCGCCGGCCGCGGGCAGCAGCCGTGTGAGCGCGCCGCGCACGCGGTCTTCATCGTCGTTGAGGGCGACGACGCTCACGCAGGGCACGCGCAGCTCCGCCGCCATGTCGATCAGCGACGCCGCGCCGCGCTCGCCGTCGGGCATGGAAATATCTATGGAGCTGTCCAGACAGGGAATGGAGATCCCTGCGTCGCTCAGCGCCCGCAGCGTGGCGCCGGCGGTGTATTTATGGAAGGGGCCGCTGCGGTCAAACAGCGCGGCATTGCGCTGCGGATTATAGATCTCAATGCCGCCGAAGCGCATTTCCTGCGCCAGGCAGAGCCATTCCTCCCAGTTCAGGCTTTCCCAGCCGCGGGTAGAAAAGGAGAGCTTCATGCTTCCGTCTCCTCATACACGATTTTATTCAGCGCGCTCAGATAGGCGTGGATGCTCGCGCCCACGATGTCCGTGGAAATGCCGCGTCCGGAATAGAGCTTGCCGCTGCTGCGCAGCCGCACCAGCGTTTCGCCCATGGCCTCGTGCCCCTCGGTAACGGCCTGAATCTGGAAATCGTCCAGCTCGTAGTGATGGCCGATGATCTGCTCGATCGCCAGAAACGCCGCGTCGATCGGGCCGTCGCCCAGGCAGACGCCCTCGAGCGCCTGTTCGCCGCGCGTCAGCTTCAGGTGCGCGCTGGCGGAAATAATGTTGCCGCAGTTGATAACGTAATTCGCCAGCGTGTAGGTGGGCGGCACCTGCATGGCGGCGGAGGCGACGATGATGTCCAGTTCGCGCGCGCTCACGCTGCCCTTCTGGGCGGCGATGCGCTGGAAGGCCTCAAATACCTTCGTGCCGTCCTCATCGGTCAGGTCGTAGCCGATCTTTTCCACGGCCTTCAGCACGGCCGCTCGGTCGTCATGCACGGAGAGCAGCATTTCGCCTGCGCCGTCCGCGTCCCGCACGCCGCCGTCAAACGGCGAATTGGCGCTGCGCGCGCCGTGGCACATGCGCTCGATCTGTGCACTGATGCGGTGGATTTCCGCCGTGCGCACGCCGCAGGTCACCTCCAGCGCGTCGCCGCGGCTGCCCAGGATGCGGGCAAAGGATTCCAGATGCGCGGCATTTGCGGTGCAGGCAGCGGCCTTTACCTCGCGCGCGCCGGCTTGAACCGCATTTACGGTGCAGGCGTTCGCCATGGCCAGCTGATCGCTGCAGCGCACACCCAGGCGCACATCTGCGATCTCCGGCACGTTTTCAAAGATCTCCCGCACGAACGCGCCCATTTCGTCCGGCAGCATTTCGCCGGCGGCGTCCGAAAGCGTGACGATATTCGCACCCGCTGCGATTGCGGCGCGCACGGCGCGATACAGGAATTCGCGGTCGCCGCGGCAGGCGTCCTGCGCGATGAATTCCACCTCCGCACCCGTTTCGCGACAGCACGCCAGAATCTCACCGATGGCCTCCAGCAGCTTTTCAGGCTTTCTGTGCCAGAAATACTCCATCTGCGCCGGACTCATCGGCGCTTCCAGCTGAAGGCGGGGATGGCGCGCGTCCCTGAGCGCCGCCCAGGCGACGGCCACGCTCGCGGCGTCGCGCCCGACGGGCAGCGCTACCGTGCTGCGGCGCACGGCGGAGGCGATGGATTTTACCAGCAGGCTGTCGATCTTCACGTTTTCAATGGGCGAAAGCTCGATGGCGGAGACCTCCAGCCGATCCAGCAGCTTCGCCGTTTCAATTTTTTCGCGGAAGCTCAGCGCGCAGCCGTCGGTCGGGCGCTGCGCCAGCTTCAGCGTGATGTCGCTCAAATAAAGGCTTTGCATGCGGGGTGTTCCTCCGATAGAAAATATTTGCGGGCAGCCGTGATGCGCAGGCCGCCCGCAGGGAAACGATATTGAAAATCAGTCTACCAGCTGCGTCCAGCCGTATTTATCCTCGATCTTGCCCCACTGAATGCCGGTCAGCTCGTCGTAGAGCATGTGGGTCACTTCGCCGATCCTGCCGCCATTTACGGTAAATACCTTGTCCTTATAGGCCAGCGTGCCGATGGGAGAAACCACGGCGGCGGTGCCGCAGCCCCAGGCCTCCTCCAGCTTGCCGCCCTCGAGGGCCTGCGCCAGCTCGTCCACGCACAGCAGGCGTTCGGACACCTTGTAGCCGTGCGCGCGAAGCACCTCGATGCAGCTCTTGCGGGTGACGCCCGGCAGGATGGAGCCGGTCAGCGCAGGGGTCACGATCTCGCCGTCGATCTTGAACATTACGTTCATTGCGCCGACCTCTTCGATATATTTGCGCTCCACGCCGTCCAGCCAGAGCACCTGGCTGTAGCCCTTCTTTTCGGCGCGCTCGCCTGCGCGGGTGCTGGCGGCATAGTTGCCGCCGCACTTGGCGTAGCCCGTGCCGCCGCGCACGGCGCGCACGTCCGTATCCTCAATCATGATGCCGACCGGATTGATGCCTTCCTTATAATAGCTGCCGGACGGACTGGCGATGATGGCAAAGCACGCATGCTCCACGGCGTGCACGCCCAGGTTCTCGTCGCAGCCGAAGGTGAAGGGACGCAGATACAGCGAGGTACCCTCGCTGTGCGGCACCCAGTCGGCCTCCAGCGCTACGAACGCCTTGAGGATCTGCAAAAAATCCTCCTCGGGCAGCTGCGGCAGGCACAGGCGTTCCGCCGAATCGATCATGCGGCGGGCGTTCTGATCGGGACGAAACAGCTGGATCCTGCCATCCGCGCGCCGATAAGCCTTCAGACCCTCGAAAACCTCCGCACCGTAGTGCAGGCAGGTGGCGGCGGGATGCATGGAAAAATTGGCGAAGGGGACGATGCGCGCGTCGTGCCAGCCCTCGTCTGCCGACCAGTCGATCATCGCCATGTGGTCGGTAAAGATATGGCCGAAGCCCAGCTGGCTTTCATCTGCGGGCTTCGCCTTGGGCGCTGCTGTCTTTTCGATCCTGATATTCAACATGCAATTTCATCCCTTTCAACAGATCTCGGGGTATTTCGTTTGTTTATTCCGCGTAGTCGCGCCCGAGCTCGAGCGCCTTCAGGTTTACGTCGTACATTTCCGGATGCTTTACCGATACGACCTTCTTCAGCGCGGCTTCCACGCCGTCGCCGAATTCGCCGAGCTCCTTGAGAATCTTGCCGGTCAGAATCATATTGGCCAGCGTGGTGAGTCCGCTTTCGGCAGCGATGCCCGTGGCGGGCACATAGAAGGTCTTGACATCGTCGCGCAGTACCTTGCGCTCGACCAGCGTGGAATCCACGAAGATCATGCCGCCGGGCTGCACGGCGTTTTCATATTTGTCCAGCGAGGGCAGATTCATCACCATCAGTACGTCGGGATGGTCGACGATCGGCGAGCCCACCGGTTCGTCGCTCACGATCACGGAGCAGTTCGCCGTGCCGCCGCGCATTTCAGGGCCATAGCTGGGCAGCCAGGAAACCTCCTTGCCCTCCAGCATGCCCTTGTTTACCAGGAACTTGCCGGCGAACAGCACGCCCTGCCCGCCAAATCCGGCAATCAGAAAGGAATGTGTCATTTCGCCGCCTCCTTTTGCGCGCTCCTGTCCTTATACACGCCCAGCGGATAATAGGGAATCATCTTTTCTTCTACCCATTCCAGCGCCTTTACCGGCGTCATGCCCCAGTTGGTCGGGCAGGATGAAATCACCTCAACCAGCGAGAAGCCCTTGCCGTCGATCTGGTTCTGGAAGGCTTTCTTGATGGCCTTCTTCGCGGCGCGCACGTTTTTGACGTTGTTCACCGCCACGCGCTCCAGATATTCGGGGCCGTCCAGCTGCGAGAGCATTTCGCAGATCTTCACCGGATAGCCGCAGAGATTCACATCGCGGCCGTAGGGTGAGGTCTGCGTGACCTGGCCGGGCAGCGAGGTCGGTGCCATCTGACCGCCGGTCATGCCGTAAATGGCGTTGTTGATGAAGATCACGGTGATATTTTCGTTGCGCGCAGCGGCATGCACCGTTTCCGCCGTACCGATGGAGGCCAGGTCGCCGTCGCCCTGATAGGCGAATACGATGTGGTTTTCCGGATCGGCGCGCTTGACGCCCGTAGCCACGGCGGGCGCGCGTCCGTGCGCGGCCTCTACCATATCGCAGGCGAAGTAATTATAGCACAGCACGGAGCAGCCGACCGGCGCGATGCCGATGGTCTTGCCCTCGATGCCCAGCTCGTCGATGGCCTCCGCCACCAGGCGGTGCACGATGCCGTGGGTACAGCCGGGACAGTAGTGCAGCGGCGCATCCGTCAGCGCGTGGGGCTTCTTAAATACGATCATTTTTCTGCGCCTCCTTTTCCGGCAGCCTCCATAATTTTGGCGTACACCTCTTCAGGCGAGGGGATTACGCCGCCGGCGCGATTGCACAGCGCCACGGGACGGCGGCAATCCATGGACAGACGCACGTCCTCAATCATCTGACCCATGCTCAGCTCCACGGAGATGAAGCTCGTGCAGTGCTCTGCGGCCTTCTGAATGGCCTTTGCGGGGAACGGCCAGAGCGTGATCGGGCGGATCAGGCCGACCTTCACGCCGGCCTTGCGCGCGCTGACGATGGCGTTTTTTGCCACGCGCGCGGCGATGCCGAAGGCCACGACGCAGATCTCGGCGTCGTCCATCAGGTATTCCTCAGCCATGGCTTCGTTTTCTTCGATCTGGTGGTAGCGCGCGTAGCGATCCACGTTCATCTGCTCCAGCTCGTAGGGATCCAGCGACAGCGAGTTGATGACGTTGTGCTTGCGCTGCAGCTTCGTGCCGGTGGTCGCCCAGGATTTGTCATACTGGTGCAGCTCGGGCTTGTGGAATTCCACGGGCTCCATCATCTGTCCCATCGTACCGTCGGCCAGTATCATCGCCGTCATGCGGTATTTGTCCGCCAGATCAAAGCCGCGGGCGGTCAGATCCGCCATTTCCTGCACGCTGGCGGGCGCCAGCACGATCATGCGGAAATCGCCGTGGCCCGCGCCGCGCGTCGCCTGGAAATAGTCCGACTGACTGGGCTGAATGCCGCCCAGGCCGGGACCGCCGCGCTGCACGTTTACCACCAGCGCCGGCAGATCCGCGCCTGCCAGGTAGGACAGTCCCTCGCTCTTGAGCGAGATTCCCGGGCTGGAGGAGGAGGTCATGACCCGATGTCCCGTGGAGGACACGCCGTACACCATGTTGATGGCGGCAATTTCGCTTTCCGCCTGCAGGAACACGCCGCCGATTTTCGGCATGCGCTTGGCCATATACGCCGCCACCTCGGTCTGCGGCGTGATGGGATAGCCGAAATAATGGCGGCATCCGGCCTGAATCGCGGCTTCCGCGATGGCCTCGTTGCCCTTCATCAATACCTTTTCAGCCATGATTCTTCTTCAACCTACCTTTCCACTTCAATGATGCAGTCCGGACACATGATGGCGCAGGACGCGCAGCCCACGCATTCCTCCGGACGCTCGATCTCCGCCGGATGATGTCCCTTTTTGTTGATCTTGTCGCGGCTGATGGCCAGCAGCCCCTTGGGGCAGGCCGCCACGCACAGGCCGCAGCCCTTGCACAGGTCGGTCTTGAAACTGAGCTTTGCCATATCGTTCAACTCCCTCTCAATTGGTCTCTGCTTCTATTGTATTTTCGCCTGCAATTCAAGCGGGAACAGATTGTCGATCCTGCCCTCGAGCGCGGGCAGCAGGTCGGCGCGCACGGTGGTCATTTTCAGCGGCAGTCCCGTCGCCTGGCAGACACTGGCGGCATAGTCCTGCGAGGAAAGCACGGTCTCGGCGGTGGTCTCGCTGCCGAGGTTGGAATTGTTCACCACGGCGGTAAAGCGCATGCGCGCCGCCGCTTCGATCTCCTGCATGACCTCCAGCGTGGATGCGGCGTCCCGCGTCAGCGGCCGGAAGCGGTTGATGACCAGCAGCATCTCGTAGTCGTTCTCCTCCAGAATCGCATCGCGCCAGCGCCCCAGCGCCAGCGCCCCGCGGTCGTCGCCGCCCACGTCGATCACGGCAGTCATGCCGCGATCGTCCGTGATGGCATATACATCCTGCGGCAGCGCGGGCAGATCCACATTGCTGCTGGCGAAGGCCGAGGAGATCAGCCGGACGCCCGCCGCCTCCAGATCTGCCGCCGAATCGCGGCTGCGGAAATAGGGATTCACGATGTCAATATCTGCCAGCGTCACACGCCCCCTGAATTTTTTCAGGTAAAGCGAAAGATTGACGGCGATGTTCGTCTTGCCGCTGCCGTAGTGGCCAGAAAGCAATATCACGCGCTTGAAATCCATTGTTCAGCCTCCTTATTGCCACGTCGGATACGCAAAACGCCCGCCGCAAAGAAATGGAACTCTTTGAGACGAGCGCATCCTCCTCATCACCCTTGATTGAATGTCCCCATCTTAGCGCATTTCCCCGCGTTTGTCAACGAATAATATTCGGCATATGCCAAACATTCTCGAAAACCTGTGTTAAAGTTTGTTGCGTTGAATTTTGCCGCTGATCGTCTTGGGCAGCTCGTCGCGGAACACCACGATGCGCGGATATTTGTAGGGCGCGGTGTGGGTCTTGACGTATTCCTGGATTTCCTTCTTCAGCGCCTCAGACGGCTCGGTGCCTTTCGTGAGCACTACGCTGGCCTTGACGACCTGGCCGCGCACCTCGTCCGGCGCGGCGGAAACGCCGCACTCGAGCACATACGGAAGCTCCATGATGACGCTCTCGATCTCGAACGGCCCGATGCGATAGCCGGAGCTCTTGATCACGTCGTCCACGCGGCCCACATACCAGAAGAAGCCGTCCTCATCGCGCCAGGCAGTGTCGCCCGTGTGATACCAGCCGTCGTGCCACACGTCGCTAGTCTTTTCGGGGTCGTTGTAGTAGCCCTTGAACAGGCCGCAGGGCACCTTTTCGGAGGTGCGGATGCAGATCTCGCCGGTGATGCCCGCGCCCACGGGCTTGCCCTCGGCGTCCAGCAGCTGAATATCATACAGCGGCACGGGCTTGCCCATGGAGCCGACCTTGTGTGCGTTGCCCATCAGGTTGGCGATGGAGAGCGTGGTCTCGGTCTGGCCGAAGCCCTCCATCAGCTTGAGGCCGGTCAGGCGCTCAAACTGGCGGAATACCTCGGGGTTCATCGCCTCGCCCGCCGTGGTGGCGCGCTTGACGGAGGAGAAATCATACAGCGAGAGATCCTGCTTGATCATCATGCGGTACATTGTCGGCGGCGCGCAGAAGGTCGTGATGTGATATTTGGCGAACAGCGGCAGTATATCGGCGGCGTTGAAGCGGTCGAAGTCGTAGGTGAATACCGCGCCCTCGCACAGCCATTGGCCGTAGAGCTTGCCCCAGAGCGCCTTGCCCCAGCCGGTGTCGGAAATGGTGAAATGCAGGCCGTCGCGCTGCACGCCGTGCCAGTAGCGGGCGGTGATGTAGTGCCCCAGCGGATATTTGAAGCTGTGCACCGCGATCTTGGGATAGCCGGTGGTGCCGGAGGTGAAGAACATCAGCATCGGGTCATCGCCGCAGGGCGCGTCCGCGGGGCGGGTATACTTGCGGGTGAACAGCGGGCTTTCGGCATCGTAATCATGCCAGCCCTCACGCTGACCGCCCACCATGATCTTGACCTTCAGATCCGGACAGGCCGCCTGCGCAGCGTCTACCTGAGCGGCCACGTCGCCGTCTGCGGTGCAGAGAATGGCAGATACGCCCGCCGCCTGGAAGCGGTATTCAAAGTCGTGCGCCTGCAGCTGGTTCGTGGCGGGAATGGCCACCGCGCCCAGCTTGTGCAGCGCCAGGATCGACGGCCAGAACTGCCAGTGTCGCTTGAGCACCAGCATCACGCGGTCGCCGCGATGGATGCCCAGCGAGGTGAAGTAATTCGCGGCCTGCGCGGACAGGCGCTTCATATCCTTGAAGGTGAAGCGGCGCTCCTCGCCCTCGCGGCTCAGGTGAATCATCGCGGGCTTGTCCGGATGCAGGTCGGCCACGGCGTCCACGATGTCGAAGGCGAAATTGAAGCGGTCGGCGTTCTTGAAACTGATGCCCTCCAGCGCGCCGTTTTCATTTTCGCGCACGCGGATGAATTTCTCGCAGACCAGACTGCCGATATTGTTCGAGAGCATGTTGCCGTCGATGATCTCCGGCGCGACCTTTTCCTCGCCCGGCAGCACCACCGCCAGGAACAGGCAGTCGTGGCCGTCCACGGCGATCATACCGTGCGGGGTGGAGGAGTTGTAATAGATGGAGTCGCCCTCGTTCAGGATCTCGATGTGGTCGCCCACCTGCACCTTCAGCGTGCCGCTGAGGATCAGGTCGAATTCCTGGCCGGAGTGCGTGGTGGTGTGGATGGGCTTGTTCTGCTGCTCGGGGTCGTAATCGTAGCGCACCCAGTAGGGCTCGGCGATCTTCTGGCGGAACTTGGGCGCCAGGTTCTGAATGCGGATGCCGCGCTCCTGCGCGGTGGTGATGCCGCTGCCCTTGCGCGTGACCGTGTAATTGGAAAGATGGGCGCTGCTGCCCTCGAGCAGATCCGTGATCTCAATGCCAAATGCCAGCGCACATTTGTGGATGAAGGTAAACGGCAGATCCACCGCGCCGGACTCGTACTGGCGATACTGGTCGAGGGACAGCTCCGTCTTTTCCGCCATTTCCTCCACGCTGTAATTCATGATGCCGCGCATTTCGCGGATACGCAGCGCGATCTCCTGCAGCTGACTGAGCGCGTTGTTCATAAGCTCTTTCCCAACCTTTCTCTGATTTTCTGAGGGAACCTGAGACGGTGCAAAAAAAGCGCCCATCTCAAAACCTCTGCTTTGAGACGGGCGCTGAAAAGCGCTCGCGGTACCACTCAAATTGCAGCCGTTTTACGGACTGCCGCTCTTCGGACTCTAACAAGCCCTATGCACTCACGCAGCATTCGCGGAAGGTCCTACTGAGCTCTTCAGGCCTTCAACTCGGAAGCGATGGGCATACAAAGCATTCATCGCCGGTTCACACCAACCACCGGCTCTCTGAACATGACCGCTTCAGCCGTCTTCGTCATCGTCTTTATGGTTCGTATTCAGTTGTTGGATGAGATATTATCACAAGCCAGTCGGTTTGTCAACCGGCTTCAGCAGGATTTAACATGCTTCGCGATGAAATAATATATTGGAAAATCTGACATATTCACCCTTTTTGGCGTCTTATATATAGCGAGGTGAGCACCGGTAGCTTATGGATGAACAGGAATACCAGCGGCAGATAAGCACCTGTCTGCCCATGCTGTACCGCACCGCGCGGGCGGTGCTGAGAAACGACGCCGACTGCGCGGACGCGGTACAGGAGGCGATCTTTCAGGGCTGGCGCAAGCGGCGTCAGCTTCGCGACAGCGCGCGCTTTCAGGCGTGGATGCTGCGCATCACGGTAAACGAATGCCGGAATCTGCAGCGCCGGAGCATGAAGCAGCTGCGCGCCGTGAACGCCGCTATTGATGAAATGCGCGCGGCGCACAGCGCGCGCGGCCCGAACGAAGAATTGGAGGCGGCGCTTTCCGAGCTGCCGGAAAAATACCGGCTGCCGATCGTGCTGCACTATATCGAGGGCTATGCCACGCGGGAGATCGCGGAAATAATGCAAATACCGGAGGGCCGGCTGCGCGAGCGTATGCGCACGGCGCGGCAAAGGCTGGAAAGGATGCTGGATCATGAAGCAAACGGATGATCGCGACGCCCTGCGCGAACGCGACTGGAAGGGCGTGTGGGCAAGGACGCCCGACTGCGTGACCGACGGCATGCACGCGGCGTTCGACCGCATCCATGCCCGCGAGCTGCGCCGCAGACAGGCACGCAGGATCGCGCTGTGCGCTGCGTGCGCGGTGCTGGCGCTGGGCATGGCTGCCTACGGCGTGCGCGCGCGCATGAACGACCGGCTCGACCATGTGGCGCAGCCCAAGATCGAGGCGCTGGTCTTGACGCAGGACAGCGAGGTCTTTGCCGCCAACGCCGATCCCTGCTTTCACATTCGCGCCGACTGCCCAAAGGCGGGCGGCGGCTGCGTGGCGCTGAAGCTGATTTCTGCACTCGAATTTGAAAAGACGCTCTGTCCGGTCTGCGGCGCGAACGCCGTGATCGCACCGCAGAAAAACTGACATCAGAGAGGGGAAGGAAACATGAAACGGATACTATGTATGCTGCTGGCGGCGATTATCTGCGCTTTGGGGGCGGCGCTGGCGCAGGCGGAGTATTACACGGGCAAGACGGATATTTATTACCATGCGCTTGAAAATTGCGGCGGCGTGCGGGGGCGCGTGCCCCTTACCGAGACGGCCGCGGCAGAATTTAAGAAATACGCCTGCCCCGTGTGCATTCAGGCGGAGGATGACGGCGCGGATGTGCGCGCGGCAGCCCGCGGCGGCACGATCGTCGTGCGCTTTTCGGATGAATGGGTCTACAACCATGAGCTCACGGGCGTTTTCGGCTTCATGCCCGCCGATGTCAGCGAGGGCGAGGCGGGCTGGATGCAGCTGGGAAAATACCTGCACGGCGCGCGCTATGCGGACTTTCTGGCGGATTATGCCGCTGACGGCAAGGCCGAAGGGCGCTGCTGCGTGCCATGGGTACTGGGCACGGGCGAGCCGGATGGGGAGGACTGGAAGGATCTGAAGATGAGCGCGCGGCACATCGGCGCGTCGTGGTATATCGTGATCCGCCCGGAAAGCAAATTTGAAAAGACCTGGCGCATGTTCTGGCGCGTCTCGTCGTATGAGCTCACCCTTACCGATGAAGGGCTGACCTCGCTGTTCGACCTGCAAACGTTGGAGGAAAACCGGCTGATGCAGCTGGAGCGCTTTAAGGGCGCCAGCCCCGAATACCAGCGTGACGGCGACCTGCAGATCAGCGTTTTTGATGCGCTCGGCGGACACATCGCGGTGCTGTCGCAGCAGAACGGCGAGGCGCTTGCGGACGCGCGGCTTATCATCGATGGGCGCGATACCGGCGCGCGGCTCAGCGGCTATGCCGACGGCGCAAACGCCGTGTACTGCTGCGCACTGACCGAGGGCGAGCTGGCGCAGCTGCGCGACGGCGCGGCTGCGGCGATCGTGGCGTGAGAAGCGTGCTTTCCCGTCCACATGGCTTGCTTCATGCTACGCCATGATGTTTCCGTTCATATCGATCACGGCGACCTTCAGCGGGATGTCCCTGCCGCAGTCTTCGAGCGCAGCGCGCAGCATCCGCTCCAGAGCGCCGCAGCATGGCACACGCATGCGCGTCAGCGTGACGGAGCGAATGTCGTTTTCATGCAGGATCGCGCGCAGCTTCTGGCTGTAATCCTCGCCGTCCAGCTTCGGACAGCCGATCAGCACGCTGCGGCCGCGAATGAAATCCTCGTGGAAGCTGCCGCGCGCATAGGCCGTGCAGTCGGCGGCCACCAGCAGCTCAGCCCCGTCGAAATACGGCGCGCGCACGGGCGCAAGCTTGATCTGTACCGGCCAGTTTTCCAGGCGGGACGGCGCGCGCGTTGCCGCTGCGTCGCACGCCTTGTGGCGAATTTCACGGGCGGATGCGCCAGGACAGCCGCAGTCGTGCGCCTTCCCTGCGCCCGCCTTTGCAGCGGCGACTGCGGCCGCGTCGTAGGCGGCGGCCTCGCGCTCAACAAAGCAAATGGCGTTTGCCGGACAGGCGGGCAGGCAGTCGCCCAGACCGTCGCAGTAGTCGTCGCGCAGCAGCCGCGCCTTGCCGTTTACCATGCCGATGGCGCCCTCGTGGCAGGCGCGCGCGCAGGCGCCGCAGCCGTTGCATTTATCCGAATCGATTTGAATTATTTTCCGTATCATGTTGAGGCTCCTTTCGGTTCTTCACGAGCTTGTTATACATTTCCGTACCGATACATTCCTCAGCGTGCGCGCACCACTGAACGCAGCTCTGCAGGTCGTTGTACGCCACAAAGCCGCATTTGTCGCAGGCGACGCTGACGTCCGTGGAGAACAGCTCGATCACCGCGCCGCAGTTCGGGCATATTTTTTCCGTGATAGTGGGTACCTTCAGCCGCGATGCGCCCGGGCAGCCGCTGTATACCTGTGCCATCGAATCGCCCCCTTGCTTTTTCGCCTTTATTTTAGTACAATAATGCTGAAAAGTATGTTGTTTTTCCAACGAAACGGGGGCGCGTATGGAGAAATATATGGATGTTCTGCAAGGATCGGCGCTGTTTGCGGGCGTGGAGGCGGACGAGCTGAGGGCGATGCTGACCTGCCTTGCGCCGAAGCGTGCGCGGTTCGAAAAGGGCGAAACGATTCTGGCGGCGGGCGCGCATACGGACGCCTTCGGGCTGCTGCTTTCGGGAGAGGCGCACATCGTGCAGGAGGATTGCTGGGGCAACCGCAACCTGATGGCCGCTTTGGCGGTGGGCGAGCTGTTTGCCGAGAGCTTTGCGGCGCGGCCGGATGCGGAGCTGAACGTCAGCGTGGTGGCGTGCGCGCCGTGCGAGGCGCTGTTTTTGCAGCTGCGGCGGGTGCTTGATACCTGTCCGTCGGCCTGCCCGCACCATCGGCGGCTGATCGAAAACCTGCTGGCCGTGCTGGCGGAAAAGAACCAGCGGCTCAACGAAAAGCTCAGCCATTTAAGCCAGCGCAGCACGCGCGAGAAGATAATGTCCTATCTTTCCGCTGAATCGCGGCGCAGGGGCGGCACGGTGTTTGAAATACCGTTCAACCGCCAGCAGCTGGCGGATTATCTGTCCGTGGATCGCAGCGCGCTGTCTACGGAGCTGGGCAGGCTCAAGGCCGAGGGCTTATTGGATTTTGAGCGCAGCAGCTTCAAGATCATAAGAAAAAACATGTAAGCGAATTTCATGCAATTCTAACCTAAAACCTGCGTTTTCCAATTTTATTTTAATGCACGGCAGGTATAATACAAACGGATAGCGAAATTATTTTGGAGGAAAGCACAAATGCGCCTGCTGTTTTGTCTGCTCTATATTCCGGCAATGGGTATTCTGGCTCATATGATCGGCGAAGCGCTGCCCCGCAAGTGGTTTAACCCCGAGGCCTGGCCCTTTAAGCCGTTCAAGTTTGAGCGCGACGGCCGCATTTATGAAAAGCTCGGCGTGCGCATCTGGAAGGACAGGCTTCCGGACATGAGCAAGGCCATGCCGGATATGACGCGCAAGAGCGTATCCATGTCCGGCGGCTCCGCGCAGGCCGAAACCGTGGCGCAGGAGACCTGCGTGGCGGAAATGGTGCATTGGGTGCTGATGGCGCTTTCGTGGATCATTTATCGCATCTACGCCTGCACGCTCGGCTCGGCGATCGCCATCCTGTATGCGCTTTCCCACATCCCCTTCATCATCATTCAGCGCTACAACCGTCCGACGCTGACTTTGCTGGCGAAGCGGTTGAAGCAGCGGGAGGAGAGAATCCTGCATGAAAATACTGATACTGTCGGCTAACACCGGCGAGGGACACAATTCCGCAGCGCGCGCCATTCAGGAAGCGCTGCTGGCGCGCGGCGCAGAATGCGTAATCCACGATGGGCTGAGCTTCATGTCCGCCGCCACGCGCAAGCTGATCTGTGAGGGACATGTGTTCATGTACCGCCGCCTGCCCAAGGTGTACGGCGTAGGCTATCGCTTTTCCGAGATATACGCGCGGCAGCAGCGCTACCAGCGCCAGCTCAATCGCGAAAGCGCGCGCCGGCATCTGCCCCGGCGCGAACGCGATCTGCGGCGCTATCTGGAAAGCGGCGGCTTTGACGCCATTATCTGCGTGCATGTGTTTGCAGCGCGCTTCGTGAGCGAGCTGCGAAAGCACGGCGATATTTCCCTGCCCGCCTATTTTCTGGCCACGGATTACACCTGCAGTCCGGGCGTGAACCAGCTGGATATGGATGCGTGGTTCATTCCGCACGCGCAGCTGATCGACGAATTTGCCGCCTTCGGCATTCCCAGGGAAAAGCTGATTCCAACCGGCATTCCCATTCGCCGCGATTTCATGCAGCGCGGCGACAAGGCCGCCGCGCGCAGGGCGCTTGGTCTGCCGGCGGATAAAAAGATCGCGCTCGTGAGCTGCGGCAGCATGGGCGCGGGCAGCATGGGCGCGATGGTGGTCGACATGATGGAGACTTTGCCGCCGAACGCGCTGCTCGTGGCCGTATGCGGCAGCAACCAGGCGCTTCAGCGCAGCCTGACGGCACAGGTGCATTCCAAGCAGCTGTATGTGCTGGGCTATACGCAGCGCATGGGCGATTATCTGGATGCCTGCGATCTGTTTATCACCAAGCCCGGCGGTTTGAGCACTACCGAGGCGGTGCATAAGCGCGTGCCGCTGATGCTGATCGATACCGCGCCCGGCTGCGAGACCCGAAACCTGAAATTCCTGACGGGGCTGGGCTGCGCGCTCTCTGCGCCGAATGCCGCCGCCCTCGCCGAACGGGTCAGGTCGGCGCTCGCATCCGAGGATACGCTCAGCGCGCTGTCCGAAAGCTGCGCCCGCCAGTTTACCGAAAATGCGGCAGAGCGCATCTGCGATACCGTGCTGGACGTTTACATGGCGGAACGCACTTCCATATAAAATTCAGACCCCTGTGCGGATCGGATATTCCGATCCGCGCAGGGGCCGTTTTTTTATTGAGGATCCGGCAATGCTTCATCAAAGCAGTCGGGATAGAAGGCTCGAGCCATGTGCTCTACGGCGTAGGCCATGCGGTCGCCGGGCAGCACGCTTTCCAGCGTGATGGTTGCGAAGCGCTCACTTTGCACGCAGGGCAGCAGCGACAGCGTGGGGTTGGCCTTGATCTCGGCGATCTTTGCCTCGACCGAGGGCGAATCGTAGTCGTGAATCAGGATCACGTCCGGATTGCGCGCCAGCACCTCCTCGTAGCTCACGGTGACCCACTGCTTTTCGGTCAGATCGTCAAACAGATTTTTTCCGCCCGCCAGACCGATCAGCAGCGATTCGAAGTTCACGCCCGAGCAGGTAAATACGCCGTCATTGCCGCTGTCGTACACCAGCACGCTGACCGGCTCCTGCCCCGCAATCTTATCAGCGACCGCCAGAATGCGCGCCTTCTGCTCCTCGATAAACGCTGCGGCAGTATCTTCAATGCCGAAGATTTTGCCGATGTCCTCGATTTCCTTGTACATTTCCTCGATCGTCGCAGCGGCGTTGACATACACATCCATGCCGTAGCCGGCGACTTCTTCAATATTGCAGCCGGAATCGCCGATTTCCCAATCCAGCGCATAGATGAAATCCGCGCCGCTGGAAATGATGGCCTCGCGGGTGGCGCTGGAATAGTTCAGCTCGGGGATCGCGTTTACGGCGTCGGCGTATTCCGCCAGCGGGCCGCGGCTGTGGTTGATCAGTGAGCGGCCGACCACCAGATCGCTCAGGCCGAGCGCCGCGAACAGCTCGGTACAGTTGGGGCCGAGGGTCAAAACCCGCTCTGGACGATCCGCGATCGTAACCGTGCGGCCGTAATTGTCCACGGTTACCGGATATTCGGCGGCGAGCGCCGTGCAGGTCAGCAGCATCGCGCAGACCAGCGTCAGGGAAAGCAGCTTCTTCATCTCTTCATTCCTCCATTTTCGTAATTATGCAATTCCCGCAGGCAAGAAGGTAATCGAGAGCTTGCCTGTAATCGGATGCTTTTCCACCGAGCTGCGCACGCCGTAAACATCGTAAATGTTTTCCGGCGTGAGCACCTCCTCAGGCGTGCCCTGCAGCACGATCCTGCCGTTTTTCAGCACATAGATGCGATCGCAGTAGAGCGCCGCCATGTTCAGATCATGGATCGCCGAAAGCACCGTGACCTTCAGTCGCCTGATAAAATCGAATATCTGCATCTGGTAGCTGATGTCCAGGTGGTTGGTCGGTTCGTCCAGAATCAGGAAATCGCTCTCCTGCGCCACGGCGCGGGCGATGATTACGCGCTGCTTTTCGCCGCCGGACAGATGCAGATAGCTGCGCTTCGCCATATTTTCCATGCCGAGGTGCTCCAGCGCGTGGTGCACGATCTGCTTATCGTGGGCGTTGTCCACATCGAACAGCTTTTTATGCGGCGTTCTGCCCATCGCCACGATTTCCTCCACGAGGAAGTCAAACGGCACATCGTTTTCCTGTCCCACCACCGCCAGCTTCAGCGCAGATTTGCGAAAGGGCATTTTCATCAGGTCCTCGCCGTCCAGCAGAATACTGCCGCGATCGGGCGTCAGCCCGCGATAGACATTCTTCAGTACCGTGGATTTGCCGCTGCCGTTGGGGCCGATCAGACCGACGAATTCGCCCCGATCCACCGACAGGCACACATCCGTGATGGCGTCGCCCTGCCCGCCGTAGGAATAGGACAGGTTTTCTACACTCAAACGCATGGCGCTCACCTCCTCACTTTCTTTCGCGGTTGTTCCTTTTCAGCATGATGATGAAGATCGGGCCGCCGATCACCGCCGTCAGGATGCCCACCGGCAGCTCCTCCGGCGCAATGGCCATTCTGGCGGCAACGTCGACCCATACCACCAGAATGCCGCCCAGCAGCGCGGAAACCGGCAGCACCTTCTTATGATCGCCGCCCACCAGAAGCCGCGTGAAGTGCGGCACCATCAGGCCGACGAAGCCGATCGACCCGCTGACCGCGATGGTCGTGCCCGCCATCAGCGAAGCCACCAGCACCAGCGCCTTTTGCAGCCGCCGCACGTTCACCCCCAGTGCGCCGGCGCTTTCGTCGCCCAGCAGCAGCAGGTTCAGCCCGCGATAATTGATCATCATAAATGCCATGCAGCCCAGCAGCACGATCAGCGGCAGCTTCAAATACGCCCACCTTGCGCCCGCCAGCGAGCCGGACATCCAGAATTCCGCGTTGTGCAGTCCCAGCGCGTTCGGCGCGCTGAGCTTGATGATGCTGGTCAGGCCGTCCATGATCATGGAGACCGCGACGCCCGTCAGCAGCAGCTGCGTGATGTTGATACGCCCCCGAACGCGGGAAATGCCATACACCAGCAGAATGGTAACCGCGGAGCCGATGAAGGCGCTGATCGACAGCGAATAGACGCCCAGAAATGCAAATACACCGAACAGCATGCCCAGCGTGGCAAACGCCGCCGCGCCGGAGGAAACGCCCAGCAGAAACGGATCCGCCAGATTGTTGCGCACCAGCGCCTGCATCGCCACGCCGCACACCGCCAGCGATGCGCCCACCACCATGCCCAGACATACGCGGGGCAGGCGCAGTCCCATTACGATGTTCCAATCCAGCTGTTCCCAGCTTTGCGGAATCAGCTTGCCCACGCCCGGAATCCGGCTCAGCAGAATTTTCAGCGTGTTGATTGGCGCTACGGAAACCGGCCCCAAACCCGTGGCGAGCACCATCGTAACGGCCGCCATTACAATAAGCATACCGATAATCAGGGGCATATTGGGTTCTGTCCGGTTAAAGTGCTTTTTCAGGCTTTTCATTTACAGTTTTCCTCGATTCGATTTCATACGCGCGCCATTGGAACGCCGCCTCGGCGCATCGTTTCAACGCATCCTATTTTAGCAACTGCGTTCCCCCGCCGCAAGCCGGTCGGGGGGATGAAAAAGCGTAAACAAACGGTTAAAAAAGAACCGCATGGAAACGCATCCGTTCCCATGCAGTCCCTGTGATCAAATGAATTGAATTATGCCTTACCGTTTTCGGCTTCCGCCAGCTTGCGTCCCATCAGCACGCCCATGCAGCTCGCCATCATCAATCCGCGCGTCCATCCGCTGGAATCGCCCAGACAATGCAGGCCTTCGATGGAGGTTACCAGATTTTCATCCATCTTGATGCGGTTGGAATAGAACTTCAATTCCGGCGAATACAAAAGCGTTTCACAGCTGGCAAAGCCCGGAACCACCTGATCCATCGCCTGAATGAAGTTGATGATGTTCGTCATGCTGCGGTAGGGCATCGCGGCGGTGATATCCCCCGCCACCGCGTCCGGCAGCGTAGGCCGCACGTTCGATCTCGCCAGTTCGCCCTCCCATGTGCGCTTTCCGTCCAGAATATCGCCGAAGCGCTGCACCAGAATGTGTCCGTTCGCCAGCATGTTGGTCAGCTCGCCCACCTTCTGCGCGTAGGCGATCGGCTGATTGAACGGCACGGAGAAATTGTGGGAGCAGAGG
>CAKUOX010000031.1 GCA_934670175.1 uncultured Clostridia bacterium
TGGTGGGAACAACAGGGCTCGAACCTGTGACCCTCTGCTTGTAAGGCAGATGCTCTCCCAGCTGAGCTATGCTCCCTCACCAAAACCGCTTACCGCGGCGACTTGTATATAATACATCAATTCCTTGGATTTGTCAATACCTAATTCCGCAATTTAATCATTTTTGTTGTATTCGGCGTTGACTGCACTGGTTCCTTCCGAGTTTTAAAAATGATATTGCTAACGGTTCAAATCACGACTATAATATGAAGCATACATATCAAACAAACATCCCATACATCGGAGGCGTAAAGATGTCTACCAGGACAAAACCCATACGGGAAGAGTGTACTGCTGCGATGCAGGGCATCATATCCCGAAGAAATGCGAATACATGCATGGCACGCGGTGGCATGAATGCAAACAGACTGAAGCTGATCGCGATTGCGGCAATGACGATGGACCACCTGACGTGGCTGCTGTTCCCAGGGTATACGCGCGCGGCGCTGCCGCTGCTGATGCACCTGCTGGGCAGGATCACCTGTCCCATCATGTGCTTTTTCATCGCGGAGGGCTATTGCCACACGCGCAGCGTGAAGAAATACGCGCTGCGTCTGCTGGCGCTGGCGATCATATCCCATTTTGCGTACCTGCTGGCATCAAATGATTATGTGGATTGGCACTCGTTCATTCCATTTTATTACGGCAGCGTGTTGAACCAGACCGGCGTGATCTGGTCCCTGCTGGGCGGTCTTCTAATGCTCTGCATAAACGATAGCAAGCGGCTGAATGCAGTTACAAAGGCATTGTGCGTGCTGCTGATCTGTGCGCTGACCTTTTCGGCGGACTGGAGCTGCATCGCCGCGCTGTGCATACTTTCCATTGGCAGTAACCGCGGCAGGCCGAAGCGGCAGATCGCATGGTGTATGTTCTATGTCACGCTCTATGCACTGGTATATGCGCTGGCGCTCGACACGGTATACGGCGCGCTTCAGCTCGGCGCTGTGTTCGCCGTTCCTCTGCTGGCGCTCTATAATGGGCAGCGCGGCAATCCGGCGCTGAGTAGCGCGATGAAGTGGCTTTTCTACATCTACTATCCGCTGCATCTGGCGATCATTGGCCTGATCCGTCTGCTGTGGCTGAAGTAATCTAAGCGTATAAAAATGACGACTATCTCCATAAGGCCTGCCCGCAAACGCGGGGGCATATTGTGTTTAACTCTAATCATGAAGGCCTGTTGCAGAACTGCAGCAGGCCCTCTTTACTTTTTCGATTTCAGGTCTTACTCGGCCTCGTCGCCCAACTCGGCGCGGCGGCTGCGGACGGCCTTACAGGCCTCCGTCAGCTCATCCTCCACCGACGCCAGCAGCTTATAGGCATCGTGCGTGGCCTTCAGGCGCAGCTCGCTCGCCTCCACGCGCGCATCGTTTTTAATAATACGCGCCTCGTCGCGCGCCTGGCGCACGATTTCGTTCTCGCTCACCATATGATCCGCACGCTCCTGTGCATCCGCCAGGATGGCATGCGCCTCGTTCTGCGCGTCGGCGACGATCCGTTCGGCGTCATCCCGCGCCTTTTCAAGCGCGGCGTTGGCCCGCATTTCAGCCGAACTCACGCGGTTCATGGCCGCAGTTTCCGCCGAGCCGAGAATGCGGTCGCGCTCGGAATACATCTGCATGCCGTACTGCACGGCGTCGGGCAGGTTGCGCTCCATATCGTCGATGATCATCAGGCATTTATCCGCATCGATGATTTTCTTGCTGGTCAGCGGGACATTTGCGCCCGAGCGGATCGCAACGCGAATGTGCTTGAGCAGCTCCAGAAAATACTTCATATCATCGATATCTTCCGAAGTGTTCGCCTGCGGCGCCTCGCGAACCTCCTGATCCTCATCATCGTAGAATTTTTCCTGATCGTGATCCATTCTAGCCCTTCCTTTCCGCATCCGGACACACACCGTATGCAGCGTAGATTTTCCCGATAATCTTCCCGGGAACCATGCCCGCGATGGGCGCGCCATGCGCCGCGCAATCGCGCACGATGGTGGAAGAAATCATGCTGTATTCGGGCATACAGCCAATAAATACCGTTTCAATATTGCCGATCTGCCGATTGGCCGCAGCCATCTGCATCTCGAAGCTCAGGTCGGCCTCGCCGCGCAGACCGCGCAGAATCACATCCGCACCCTCGCGGCGCACCACATCCGCCAGCAGCCCCTGATCCGCGATCACGCGGACGTTGGCAAGCTCCGCAGTGACCTCCCGCAGCATCTCAAGCCGCGCCTCGGGCGAAAATACATAGGTTTTCGCCGTCTGCGACATCACCGCGACCACCACTTCGTCGAACATGGCGCTTGCGCGTCGGATAATATCCAGATGCCCGAGCGTGGGCGGCGAAAAGCTACCCGCATAAACAGCCCTCATCCTTCTATCCTCCGTACGAAATCAATAGCCGTTTCGCCGTAGCTGCGCATATCATAGATCTCAAAGCCGTCCGGAACATCGATCTCGACATCCCGCCTGCGCTCACAGACGATCACCGCGCCCTCGGTCAACGCGCGCGCGCTCAGCAGGCGCGCCATGGCGTCGGCATAGGCATCGGTCATGCGATACGGCGGATCCAGAAATACCAGATCGAAGCGTTCCCCCAGCGCAGAAATGGCGCTGCGGTAATCCGCCTTCACGATCCGCACCCGCGCTTCCAGCTCATCCTTGAGCACGTTTGCGGCGTTTCTGGAAATGACCTCTATCGCGCGCCGCGAATTATCTGCAATCACCGCCCGCGCTGCGCCGCGGCTCAGCGCCTCCAGCGCCAGCGCGCCGGTTCCGCCAAAGAGATCCAGCACCACCGCGTCCAGTACCTGGCCGCCCAGAATATTGAACAGCGAACCCCGAATTTTGTCCGAGGTCGGCCGCGTCTGATCGCCGGGCGGGGCGAACAAAGTTCTTCCCCGCGCCTCTCCTGAAATAATGCGCATAGCTTCACCTATGATATTTGTCTTAATTATATCACAATTAGCGCACGTTTGCAAACTCTATTTTCGTATTTATATCAAATTTCAGCCGTACGGCGCCATTGTTCATAATAATTTTACGTTTTCAGGGCGGTCAATATCCTGGCCGCCCCCTTATTTTGATTCAATTCATCCGTTCGTATACCCTCGGCACGCGCTGAGAAAAGCCCAGCATGATCTCATATGGGATCGTGCCCGCGATCTCGGCCAGCTCGTCCGGCGTGATGCGCTCCGCGCCCTGCGCGCCCATCAGCACCACCTCGCTGTTCATGTCCGCCTGGGGAATGTCCGTCACATCCAGCATCAGCATATCCATACACACGTTGCCGACCACACGCGCGCGCCGGCCGCACACCAGCGCCGAGGCGCGATTGCTGAGCGCGCGCGGATAGCCGTCGCCATAGCCGATGGGCACGGTCATCACGCGCATATCGCGCGGCGCATAAAAGGAACGCGAATAGCCGATGCTCTCGCCCATGCCGATGCGTTCGATGCGCACGGGGCGCGTCGCCAGCGTCTGCGCATATTTCAGTTTGCCGTCCAGCTCCGGCAGCAGCGTACCGTACAGGCCGATGCCCGCGCGCACATAATCATACTGATAGCGCGGATCCATCATCGCCGTGGTCGCCGCCGCGTGTGCCACGGGCGAAAATCCTGCCGCGCGCACCGCATCCAGCGCGGCCGCGAAGCGCGCGTTCTGCATTTCGGTAAACGCCGCGTCGCTGTCGGCGGCGCAGAAATGCGTAAATATCCCCGTCATGTGCACCTGCGGGCAGTTTTCCCGCCAATGCGCCAGCAGCGCGCCAAGCGCATCCATATCGCGCACGCCGATGCGGCCCATGCCCGTGTCGATCTTCAGGTGCGCCTTTGCCGCCCGGCCGCAGCGCGCGGCCTCATCCTGAAGCACATCCAGCATATCCGCCTCGTACACCGCCTGCGATACGTCCGCGCGCACGGCGCGGCGCAGCGAATCCTCATTGCCGCCGCCCAGGATCAGCACCGGCTGGGCAATGCCCGCCGCGCGCAGCGCCTCGGCCTCCTCCACGATGGCCACGGCGAAGGCGTCTGCTCCCGCAGCCAGCATGGTGTGCGCTGCCTCGATCGCGCCGTGACCATAGGCGTCCGCCTTCACCACGCACACCATGCCTACATTTGCCGGAATGGCGCTGCGAATGGCGCGGGCGTTGTCGTAGAGCGCGCGTTCAGATATTCTTAAAACCGTTGGTCTCATATTTACCACCACATTTCTCTTGTCAACTCATATCGCTTCCACGTTAAAATGCGCCTGTAAACCGGCAGGGCGCGCATTGCAGCCTGAGAAGCGCAGCATTTGTCCATCCATTATAGCCCCGCGCGCGCAATTTTGCAAGCGCATGCCTTGCCAATGCCGCGCTTTGCGTGTATACTGAGAGAAAACACGCAGAAACGGAATACCTGTTACATGAAAGAAAATCATTTTGAACTGCTCGCACCCGCGGGCGATATGGAACGCCTGCAAACCGCGCTACGTTTCGGCGCGGATGCGGTTTACGTCGGTGGACCGCTGCTCCAGCTGCGCGCGGGCAGCGTGGGCTTTGATATGCAAACCCTGAAAACCGCCGCCGATACCGCACACGCGGCGGGGAAAAAGCTCTACGTCGCCGTAAACGCCTTTGCGAACAACGCTGAGGCGGACGCGGCGGGCGACTATGCCCGCTCGCTTCAGGCGCTGGGCGCGGACGCGGTGATCGCCGCCGACCTGGGCGTGATCGCCGCCGTGCGCGAGGCCGCGCCGGAGCTGCCGGTGCATGTGAGCACGCAGGCGAATTGCCTGAACCACCGCGCGGCCCAGGCCTATGCGTCGCTTGGCGTTAAGCGCATCGTGCTCGGGCGTGAAATGCCGCTTACCGATATTCGCGCGCTGCGGCGCAGTCTGCCGGACGAGGTGGAGCTGGAGGCGTTCGTGCACGGCGCGATGTGCATGGCCTACTCCGGCCGCTGCATGATCTCCGCCTATCTGACCGGCCGCAGCGCGAATCGCGGCGCCTGCGCGCAGTCGTGCCGCTGGAAGTACCATCTGACGGAGGAAACGCGCCCCGGCGAATTCTTCCCCGTGGAGGAAGATGCGCGCGGCACCACGATACTCAGCTCATTCGACCTGAACTGCATGGGTTTTCTGGATCAGCTGATGGATGCAGGCGTGACCTCCTTTAAGATCGAGGGACGCATGAAATCGCCCTTCTACGTCGCCACCGTGGTCAGCGCCTATCGCCGCCGCATCGACAGCCTGCTGCGCGGCACGGCAAGCGCGGCGGAAACCGAGCTGCTCCAGCGCGAGCTGCGCGCTGCCAGCCACCGCCCCTATTCCACGGGCTTCTATTTTGGTGAACTAAAGAAGCACGCGCCGGACGACGGCGTCTACCTGCAGGAAACGCGCTTTGTGGGCGTGGTGCGGCGTGTGCAGGCGGGGCGCATCGAGATCGAGCTGCGCAACCGCATTTTCGAGGGCGAGGAGATCGAGCTCCTGTCGCCCGCTGCGCTGGGCGCGCACTTTACCGCCCGCAGCATCCGCGACGCCGAGGGCAGCGCCGTACACGCAGCGACGCGGCCTTCCGAAATATACAGCATGGACTGCGACGCGCCCGCTGCCGAGGGTGACCTGCTGCGCATCCGCATTTCCGGTCAATGATTTCAGCCAAAACAGGTACGAAGGACCGCCCATGCCGGACGATCCCCCGATTTGGTTGACGTGCGAGAATTCGCAAACGAGCCCTATCAGGACGCGCCGGCAATTCTCCTAAGATAACGCTTAGCGGTTGCCGCTCATGGAGCGCTCCTGCGCCTCGATCATCTTGCGAACCATGTTGCCGCCGATGTGGCCGGCATCCTTGGAGGCCAGATTGCCATTGTAGCCCTGGTTCAGGGTGATGCCCAGCTCGTTGGCCACTTCCTGCTTCATGTTGGCCATGGCCTGACGTGCTTCCGGAACATTGATCTTGCTATTCTTCATTTTGATATTCTCCTTAAAAATCTGAAAATGCGTTGTCTGTGCGCGCCGGACGGCGGTTCATCTGCCCGCCGATCCGCGCGCCTCGGGATCGTCCCATCAGTTGCCGCTGTGCTGCTTCTGGTAGTCCTGGATCATTTTGCGAACCATTTCGCCGCCGACGTGGCCGTTCTCCTTGGCGCTCAGGTTACCATTGTAACCCTTGACCAGGTTCACGCCCAGCTCGCGCGCGACTTCGAACTTCATGTTCTCCATCGCCTTCTTGCTTTCAGGCGTCATCATGCTTTTTCACCTCCCGTTTCAGTCTGTGACCTATTTTGACCGGGAAAAGTGCTTTTACACTGGAAATTGTCTACTGGGTTTTTTTGCGAATTTTGCCGGAGAAGATCATAAAGGGCGCAATGCCGGCTGTCTTCGCCGACCCTGCGCCCGCGTAAAATAAATAAGAAAATTCCCTCAGTTGATGGCCGCGTCCCTGAATTTTTGCAGCCAGTTTTCCTTTGCCAGGCGAATGACCGCCTGCGCATCCTCGGAATCAGGTGTCTTCAGCAGCGCGCGTGCCTCGTCGTGCACCGTCTTTAACAGCTGCGTATCGCCCGCCAGACTGCCCACGCCAAGCGTGATCGCGCCCGACTGCCGCGTACCGAACAAATCGCCCGGGCCGCGCAGCTCCATATCCTTCTGCGCGATCTTGAAGCCGTCCGACGTGCTCGCCAGAAACTTCAGCCGCTCGTTGGGCTCTGCCATCAGAAAGCACCAGGATTCCGCGCTGCCGCGCCCCACGCGCCCGCGCAGCTGGTGCAGCTGCGCCAGGCCGAAGCGCTCTGCATTTTCGATCACCATGACCGTGGCGTTGGGCACGTTTACACCCACCTCGATGACTGTGGTGGATACCAGCACGTCGCATTCGCCGCAGCGGAATTTTTCAAGCGCCGCTTCCTTATCCGCGGGCTTCATGCGCCCGTGCACCAGCTCGATGCGCAGATCCTTCAGCGCCTGCGTGCGCAGGTTCTCATACACCTGCTCCGCGGGCAGCGCGTCCACGGCCTCGGATTCCTCCACCAGCGGACATACGATGTAAATCTGCCGCCCGTTCTGCGCCTCGCGCCGCAAAAACGCATACATATCCTGCCGCTTCGCCTCGGGCACGATGCGCGTCCTGACCGCCTTGCGTCCGGGCGGCATTTCGTCGATCACGGAAATATCCAGATCGCCGTAGAGGATCAGCGACAGCGAGCGCGGGATCGGCGTGGCCGACATCACCAGTACGTTCGGCTTCGCGCCCTTCTTTTCGAGCATCGTGCGCTGGCGAACGCCGAAGCGATGCTGCTCGTCGGTCACGGCAAGGCCGAGGCTCTTGTAGGTCACGCTTTCGGTGATCAGCGCGTGCGTACCAATGATCACGTCCCATTCGCCGGAGGCGATGGCCTCGTGCGCCAGCCGATGCTGCTTTTGCGTCATGCTGCCAGTCAGCAGCCCGACCCGCAGCCCCAGTGGCTCAAGCAGCGCCTGCGCGCCCTGATAGTGCTGACCTGCCAGCACCTCCGTAGGCGCCATCAGCGCGGCCTGATAGCCGCCCATGCACGCCAGATAGATTGCGCCGAAGGCCACAGCGGTCTTGCCGCTGCCCACGTCGCCCTGCACCATGCGCGCCATCGCGCGGGGCGAACGCATGTCCGCTGCCGTCTCCTCCAGCACACGCCGCTGCGCGCCGGTGGGCGGAAACGGCGTTTTCTGCCAGAATTCATCGAGCCGTGCGTCCGGAATGTCGATCTGCACGCCGGCTTCACCGGTGCTGCGCGTGAGCGAAAGCGCCGTCTGGTATAGCAGCAGCTCCTCGAAAGCGATGCGCCGACGCGCGGCCTCCAGCGCCTCGCGACTGTCCGGAAAATGTGCGTTGCGCATGGCAAAATTCCGCTCGCACAGGCCGTATTTTCGGCGGATGCGCTCGGGCAGCTCGTCCTGCCACTGTCCTTCGCACGCCGCGAGCGCCGCTTTCATGCACTGCGCCAGCATGCGCGGCGGAATGCCAGCCACGGCGCGATAGACCGGCAGGATGCCGCCCTCGCTTTCAATGGTCGGGCTCGACAGCTGCACCGAGCCGCCGCGCGCCTCGCAGCGGCCGTAGAGCAGCATTTCGCGCCCCTGCGTCAGCTGATCCTTCAGCCACGGCTGGTTATACCACACAGCCGCGATGGTATCCGTGCCGTCGGTCACAAAGACCTTCGTAATCACCAGCCGCCGCGCCCGCCGCTGCGCGGCCTCGCCGGCCACGCGCACGCGAACCGCCGCCGTATCGCCCGGGCGCAGCTCGCTCAGCGGCTTTGTCTGGGTCAGATCTCGGTAATCGCGCGGCAGAAACATGACCAGATCGCGCACGCTGCGTATGCCCGCCGCTTCAAACGCCTTCAACTTGGCAGATCCCACGCCGCGAATATCGCTGAGCGAAATATCCATCGGCACATGCTTCCCCACCTTTCAGAAAATAATTCGTCAATGCGCTTCGAAAAAAGCAGACCCGATAGCGGATCTCAGGATGTTGACAAAGTCAACAGACTGCCAGACGCTGAAAAACCCTGCAAGACAAGGAAACGCGGGCTGCAAATGAGGGCGCATACACGGACGTATGTAACCGATTTTGCAGCCCGCGTTGACGAAGTAAGCAGAAATTTCAACTTCTCCAGAAGTTATTCACGAAATTTCTGCGGTTGCGGGGTTTGTCAGTGGTCTGAGACCCGATAGCGGATCTGCTTTTATTTTTTAGCACAGGAATCAGCCTCAATGGCAGCTGCAGCCAGACAGGGATCCGGCTGTCGCGCCGTTGCCGCCAAAATCTGCGACAATTCCTGATGAGCGCCGTTATTCCACTGCGATCAGATAGTAATACAGCGGCTGGCCGCCCGCCTGAAGCTCCACATCGCAGTCGGGATAGCGATCCTCCAGCTCGGCGCTGAGTGCCTCGGCATCCTCGGGCGATACGTCGCTGCCGTAATACACGGTGATCAGCGCGGTGTCCTCGTTGACCATCTTTTCTGTCACAGCCAGGCTCACCTCGGCAATATTATCTCCAAGCTCGCTGAGCTTGTTGTCGATCATGCCCATTATGTCGCCCTGATGGATCTCATGGTCATCGTACACCGTATCGCGCACGGCGTAAGTAATGGATGCGGTGTGCACGTTCTCGGCGGCCTCCGTCATTGCCGCGGTATTTTCTTCCACGCTCGCCTCCTGCGAGAACGCCAGCATGGCAGAGATCCCCATCGGCACGGACTTCGTGGGCAGCACGATCACGTTTTTCTTCGTCAGCTCCGCCGCCTGCTGCGCCGCCAGAATGATGTTGGTGTTGTTCGGCAGGATAAATACGTTCTTCGCGTGCGTAGCGTCCGCCGCCTGCGCCAGATCCTGAATGCTCGGGTTCATCGTCTGCCCGCCGTCCACGATCTGATCCACCATCAGCTCGCGGAAGATGTCCGCCAGGCCCGCGCCCAGCGCCACGGCCACCACGCCGTATTCCTTCATCTGGGCTTCCTGCGCCTGCGCGCGCTTTTGCTCGCGCTCGCGCGCCTCCTCGAACATGTTGTCGATCTTAATGGCGTCCAGCTCGCCCAGCTCCAGCGCATACTGAATGGCCTTGCCGGGGTCGTTGGTGTGCACATGCACCTTCACCACGGACAGATCGGAGATCACCAGCACGCAGTCGCCGATGCGCTCCAGACGCTTGCGCAGGCGCACGACCTCGCTCTCCTTCATGTCCGGCCGCGGATGCGATACAATGAATTCCGTGCAGTATCCAAACTGAATATCCTCCACGGAGAGGTCGCCATGGTCGTCCACGAATTCACCGGGCATGCTCTGCCCCGCCGCTTCGCTTTCACCGCTGCCGATTTCCACCGTCTCGCCCGTGAGCGCCGCGAACATGCCGCGCAGCACGACCATCAGACCCATGCCGCCGCTGTCCACCACGCCAGCCTGCTTGAGCACCGGCAGCATCTCGGGCGTCTTTTTCAGAATCTCGTCGCCCGCGCTCAGCATAAAGCGCCACATTTCCTCAAGATCACCAAAGCGCGCGCCGTTCGCCTCCAGCTGCTCGGCCATCACGCGGATCACCGTCAGAATCGTGCCCTCCTTGGGCTTCAACACGGCCTTGTATGCGGTGCGCGCACCCTCGCGCACGGCGTGCACCCACAGTGCGCAGTCGATCTCTTCGTGTCCCGCCAGACCGTGCGCCAGGCCGCGCAGAATCTGACTGAGGATGACGCCGGAATTGCCGCGCGCGCCCTTGAGCGCGCCCCTGGCCACCGCGTCCGTCACGTCCGCCACGGACGTATAGCGCTTCATATTCATTTCCTTGATGGCTGCCGATATTGTCTGGGACATATTGGAGCCCGTGTCTCCATCCGGCACCGGAAATACATTCAGCGCGTCCACGCTCTCCCGATTCTGGATCAGCAGAGCCGCGCCCGAGGAGAACATCTCCTTGAGCATTAAACCGTCAATCTTCGTTATTGCCATTTGATCCTCCAAGCTGTGGAAAAGCCATCCATCAAACGCGGATATCCTCGACGCACACGTTCACGCGGCCTACCGGTACCCCCGTAAGATGCTCCACCTTGTATTTTACGGTCTCAATAATAGAAGCTGCGACCGCGCTGATTGAAATGCCGTATTCCACGATAATGAACAAATCGATGTCCACCTTATCGCCCGAGGTGCGAATCTTCACGCCTCGCCCAAGATTCTCCTTGCCCATCAGCTGAACGATACCGTCTGTGGACCGTTTGGAAGCCATGCCGACGATGCCGTAGCAATCCAGCGCGGCATAGCCCGCCACGCGCACCAGCACATCGTCGCTGACCGTCACGAGGCCAAGATCGGTTTTAAACTTGCAATCCATTCAAAAACCTCCGTTCAGGCGTTGATAGTATAGTAATTGCCGCCAAATCGGCGCATCAAACCATTCGCAGAATAGATCTGCGCACTACCAGTATAGCTTCTTTTGGCCGATTATGCAAGCGAATCGCCAAAAATCAAAGCGGTGAGCATGCAAATTTCACTTTTTGCACCCGCATTCGGAAAAAAACGCCCTTAATTGCAGAACTTTTACACGTTGCCCACTTGCGTTTTGACAGAAACGGTGATATAATTCTACTGTTTTGATGTGACATACCCTTGAAGGAGGTGTGATAGAGTATGAGAAAGTTTTGTGAAGTTTGCGGCAAGGGCGTGGTTTATGGAAACAACGTGAGCCATTCTAACCGCAAGACGCGCCGCACCTGGGCTCCGAACACGCAGAAGGTCAAAGTTCTCGTGAACGGTGTTCCCAAGAGCATGTCCGTTTGCACGCGCTGCCTGCGCAGCAACAAAGTCGAGCGCGCTCTGTAAAAAAAGGAAGTCTATCTTCCGGAAGATCGAAGCTTCATATTCTTTTTAGACGGGTTTGTTCCTCTTGCTTAAAGAGCAGCAGACCCGTCTATTTCCGTTATACCCACGTCAGCTGAAGCGCCAGATCAGAAACCCCACGCTGATGAGCAGCACCGACAGCACCGACGTCCATACCCAATACGGCACGAACAGCAGCAGCACCAGCACGCCCACCGCCATCAACACGATCCCGACGATTCCGGACTTCGAGCTGCCGCCACCGCCGCCGCTGAAACAATTCCCGCGCATGCCATCGCCCTCCTCATGTTCTGGAGCAGGATCAGGAACGGGCGCAGCCGCATCCGGCTGCAGCCCTCCCTGGTATCGCTTTAGAATATGCGCGCCGCGCGGCGCGCGTGCAGGCTCTGCGTTCTTTTTGAAGTGCAAAAAGAACGCAGAGCCGAAATTTTGGGAGTCGGCGAAACCTGACAGCAGCCGCGCCTGCGGCAGCGGCAGCGGCTCCGATATATAAGGAAATAACGCCGATAATTCTTTCGACGCTAACGGTTGTTCATCGCGCCGCTTTATGATATTATATAATAGAATGAATATATAATTTAGACAATAGGGCGCATGTCCAGCTGAGCAGGGAGATATATCCGCTATGGAAAAGATCAAAACCACCGTTCACATCGCAGGTCGGGAATACGCCATTTCCAGCTACGATTCGGAAGAATACATTCAGAGCGTCGCCGCGTGGGTCGACCGCAGGATGCGCGAGCTGTACCAGGCCACGCGCCTGCCCGGCGGCCAGCTGGCCGTACTGACGGCAGTCAACGCCGCGGACGATATGATGAAATCCCGCGAGGAGATCCGCCGCCTGAAGCGCGAGATCGAGGAGCTGCGCGCCCGCGCAGAAAAGGCATGACGGTGCCGGAGCTGCTCTGTCCGGCGGGCAGTGCCCCATCGATGGTCGCCGCCGTGCAGTGCGGCGCGGACGCCGTGTACCTCGGTGCAGGCGATTTCAACGCCCGCCGCAGTGCGGATAATTTCGGCGGCGAGCTGGATGCCGCCGTGCTGTACTGCCACGCGCGCGGCGTTCGGGTATACGTCACGCTGAACACCATGGTTCGGCAGGACGAAATGGCGCGGCTCGAGGCCACCATCGGCGAAATATGCCGCTCAGGCGCGGACGGCGTGATCGTGCAGGATCTCGGCGTGGCGCGCGCCATACGGCAGATGGCGCCTTCTCTGCCGCTGCACGCCAGCACGCAAATGGCCGTGCACAACCGTCAGGGCGTGGAATTTCTAGCCGAGCAGGGCTTTGTCCGCGTGGTGCTGGCGCGCGAAATGCGTTTTGACGAGATCGCGCGCTGCGCGGGGCTGGGGGCGGAGCTCGAGGTGTTCGTACATGGCGCGCTCTGCGTGTCCTGCTCCGGCCAGTGCCTGATGTCGTCCATGATCGGCGGGCGCAGCGGCAATCGCGGCCTGTGCGCTCAGCCCTGCCGCATGAAATACCGAATGGGCGGGCGCGAGGGCTATTTTCTGTCCACCCGCGATCTGTGCGGCCTGCCCGAGCTGAGCGCCTATGCGCAGGCCGGCGTCGACAGCCTGAAGATCGAGGGGCGGCTCAAGCGCCCCGAATATGTAGCGGCGACGGCGCTGGCCTATCGCGGCGCGCTGGACGCGCTCCAGAACGGCGCACCGTTCGACGTCGCCCATGCCGAGGTGGAGCTTGCGCAGATGTTCAACCGCGGCGGCTTTACGCGCGGCTACGGCGCAGGCGTGCGGGACGACCATCTCATGTTCGCCGAGCGTCCCAACCACATGGGCGTTGAAATCGGGCGCTGCAAAGGGCGCGGCGAAATCGCGCTTTCTGCGCCCGTGCATGCGCAGGACGTGCTGGCGCTGCGGCACGGCAATACCGATATTCCGATAAAGGCGGCTACTGCCGATACAAGCATGCAGCTTCGCGAGGCGCAGGCCGGCGACGTGCTGGTACGCCTGGTCTCGCGGGAGCAGATGCTCCGCATGGCGGAACGCTTTACGGGCGAGCATAAGAGATTCCCCGTCTCCATGCTTCTGCGGCTGAACACCGGCGCGCCCGCCGCGCTGGAAATGTCGGACGGCGCGCACACCGTGCAGGTGCTCGGCGAAACTGTGCAGGCGGCGCGCAGCCGCCCTATCGACGCCGCGCGCGTGCGCAGTCAACTGGAAAAGCTGGGCGACACGCCGTTTGAAATGCGGCGCTTCGAAGCTGAGATCGATAAGGACGCATTTTTGCCGCTGTCCGCGCTGAACGCGCTGCGGCGTCAGGCGGTGGAAAGGCTGATCGAAGCGCGCGGCGGACGGGCGCATCCCTGCGCCGCCATGCTTCTGCCCGCGCAGAGCCCGACGCCGGACGCAAAGCCGCTGCTGTGTGCGCAGAGCGCCGATCCCCGCCTGCTGCGCCGCGCGCTGGACGCCGGCGCGGATCGCGCCGCCTTTGCGCCCGAGGACATTCGCCCCGAGGCGCTGAATGCCGCGCTTGCACTGCTGCCGGAGCGCTTTGATCTGGCGCTGCCGCCTGTAACGGCTGAAGCGGATCTCGACGCGCTCAACACCTGGGCACTGGAAAATGAGAGCCGCATCGCGCGCTGCTATATTTCAAACATCGGCCAGTTCGATAAGCGCTGGCCGGGCGAGCTTGCCGCCGATATGCAGCTGAACCTGGCCAACACGCTGAGCCTCGCGCAGCTTGCGGAATGGGGCGCAGCGCTGTATACGCCGTCCGTGGAGCTGAACCGCGCGCAGATCGAAGCGCTGGGCGGTCGCCGCGAGCTGATCGTATACGGCCGCTTGCCGCTGATGCAGCTACGCCACTGTCCGCTGCGGGCAGCGCAGGGACTATCCGGCAGGCACGCCGAATGCCGCCGCTGCGACAGCTGCGCGCCGGAAGCGCGCCTGAACGATATGACGCTGACCGATCGCACCGGCGCGGTCTTTCCGCTGCGCCGCTGCGCCGCCCAGGGCGGCTGCGTGATACGGCTGCTGAATTCCGCCGTGCTGATGCTGCTGCGCCGCGCGGGCGCGCTGCCGCGCGCCGAGGGCTGGCGGCTGCTGCTGGACGCGGATGACCCGATTGAGGACGTCGTGCGCCTGCATGCTCTGTACCGCTCCGGCATGAACCCGCGCCGCGACCCGTCGTGGGACAATATCGAAAAAATGAACACCACTACCGGCCATTACTTTCGAGGAGTCGAATAAATATGGATCAACGCAATCTGCGCGTACTGGAATTTCCCAAGATACGCGAAAAAATGGCGGCATTTGCCGTAAGTGAAATGGGGCGCGAGCGCGCGCTGAAGGTCGAGCCCTCGGGCGACGCCGCGCTGGTGCGCCGCCGCCAAGCCGAAACCGAGGAGGCGGGCGCGGTACTCGCGCACAACGGCTCGAACCCGATCGTGAGCTTCACCGACGTGCGCGAATTTCTGAAAATGGCACAGATCGGCGCGACGCTCTCCGCCAAGGCGCTGCTGCAAATCGCCGACGCCATCAAAGCCTCGCGGCTGGCGCGCAACGCGCTCAATATAGAGCGCGAGGATACGCCGCTGCTGACGGCGCTGGGCAGCACGCTGTATACCAACCGCCGCCTTGAGGAGGACATCTTCGACGCGATTCTGTCTGAGGACGAGATCAGCGACCACGCCAGCGGCGAGCTCGCGGCCATACGCCGCCATATCCGCGCCCTGAACGACCGCATTCGCGATAAGCTCAACGCCATCATCCGCAGTGCGTCCACCCAGAAATACCTGATGGACGCCATCATCACCATGCGCAGCGGGCGCTATGTCGTGCCCGTGAAGGCCGAATGTCGCGCCAGCGTGCCCGGCATCGTACACGATCAGTCCGGCACCGGCTCCACGCTGTTCATCGAGCCAATGTCCGTGGTAGAGGCGGGCAACGAGCTCAAGCAGTGGGCGCTGAAGGAAAAGGCGGAGATCGAGCGCATCCTGGCCGCATTCTCCGCGGAGATCACGCCGGACGCCGCGCTGATCTCCGAAAGCCTCGAAACGCTGGCGGAGGCGGACGTGATCTTTGCACGCGCGGCGCTGGGACGCGAAATGCGTGCCGTGCCGCCGAAGCTGAACGAGGAAGGGCGCGTCAACCTGATCCGCGCGCGGCATCCGCTGATCGACCCGTCGAAGGTCGTACCCGGCAGTCTGTGGCTGGGCGAGGATTTCACCACGCTGATCATCACCGGCCCGAACACCGGCGGCAAGACGGTGACGCTGAAGACCGTCGGCCTGCTGTGCCTGATGGCGCAGGCGGGCATGCAGATCCCCGCCGCCTACGGCTCGGAACTGCCGGTATTCGACGAGATCTACGCCGACATTGGCGACGAGCAGAGCATCGAGCAATCGCTGTCCACCTTCTCGGCGCACATGACGAACATCGTATCCATTCTCAGTCAGGCGTCGGACAATTCGCTGGTGCTCTTTGACGAGCTGGGCGCGGGCACCGACCCCACCGAGGGCGCGGCGCTGGCCATGTCCATTCTGGAAAATCTGCTCGCGCGCCGCGTGCGCACGATGGCCACCACGCATTACAGCGAGCTCAAGGCCTTCGCGCTGTCCACGCCCGGCGTGGAAAACGCATCCGTAGAATTCGACGTGGAGACCCTGCGCCCCACCTATCGCCTGTCCATCGGCGTGCCCGGCAAGTCCAACGCCTTTGAGATTTCGCGCAAGCTGGGACTGCCGGAGGAATTGATCGACGCCGCCCGCGAAAAGCTGACGCACGATCAGGTGCGCTTTGAGGATGTGATCGCCAATGCGGAATACCACCGACAGGTGGCCGAGCGCGAGCGCAAGCTGGCGGAGGAGGCGCACATCGAAACCCAGCGGCTGCGCGACGAGGCCGAAAAGCTGCGCCGCGATCTGGACGCGCGCCGCGAAACGGAGCTGAAAAAGGCGCGCGCTGAGGCAAAGCGCGTGCTCCAGAAGGCACAGCGCGAATCCGAGCAGCTGATCTCCGAGCTGAAGAAAAAGGGCAGCGCGCAGCTGAAGGAGCACGAGCTGCACGCGCTGCGCGCGGGACTGCAAAGCGCGATCGACGAAAACTCCGAGCGCATCGCCCCGCCGCCTGCCGAGGGCGAAACGCCGAAGACTGTGCATGTGGGCGACACGGTGGAGCTGGTGAAGCTCGGCGCAAAGGCCGTGATACTGTCGCTGCCCGATTCCAGAGGTGAATGCCAGGTGCAGGCGGGCGCGCTGAAAATGAAGGCGCGGCTGCAGGATATGCGCACCGCGCAGCCTGACAAGCCGAAGCGCCCCAAGGCCAGCGGCGGGCATGTGCAGGTCGGCGCGCGGCCGGTAGAGACCGAATGCGACGTGCGCGGCTACACGCTGGAGGAAGCGCTGGCGGCAGTCGATCTGTTCCTGGATGGCGCGACGCTCAACCACCTGAAGGAAGTGAGCATCATTCACGGAAAGGGCACAGGCGTGCTGCGCGCGGGCGTGCACAAATATCTGAAAAAGCATCCGGCCGTAAAGGAATTCCGGCTGGGGCGCTACGGCGAAGGCGAGGATGGCGTGACCATCGTCACCCTGAAATAGGCTGCCGCTTGAAGGGAGGAAGCAAACGATGTCCGGACTGAAAATTCTGCTGGTCGACGACGACCCCAATATCCGCCAGCTGGTTGACCTCTATCTGGAAAAGGAGGGCTTCGAGGTCTGCATGGCGGCGCGCGGCGACGAAGCGCTGGAAAAATTCCACAGTGCTTCGCCGAACCTGATCCTGCTGGACGTGATGCTGCCCGGCATGGACGGCTGGCAGGTCTGCCGCGAGATCCGCAAGACTTCAAACGTGCCCATCATCATGCTCACCGCAAAGGACGAGACCTTTGACAAGGTGCTCGGGCTCGAGCTCGGCGCGGACGACTATGTGGTCAAGCCCTTCGAAATGAAGGAGCTGGTGGCGCGCATCAAAGCCGTCGCCCGCCGTTTTCAAGCTGCCGACGCGCCCAGCGGCAAGGAGCTGTCCTTCCCCGGGCTGAGCATCAACATCGCGCAGTACAGCGTCACCTACATGGGCAAGCCGCTGGAAATGCCGCCGAAGGAGCTGGAGCTGCTGTATTTCCTCGCCAGCCATCCGGGCATGGTATTCACGCGCGAGCAGCTGCTCGAGCAGGTATGGGGCTACGATTATTTCGGCGATTCCCGCACGGTGGATGTACACGTCAAGCGCCTGCGCGAAAAGCTGACTGAGGGCGAACGCCTGGGTTGGCAGATCAAAACCGTATGGGGCGTGGGCTATAAGTTCGAGGTGAAACCGCAGGCATGAAAAACGGACTGTTCTGGCGGCTGTTCAGCGCCATGATGGCGGTGCTGCTGGTGACGATCATCCTCTTTACCGCGATCCTCACCAGCGCGCAGCGCAACCGCCTGCAGGATAATTATGAAACCGAGGTGCGCATGCAGGCGCGCCAGGTGGCAGAATATATGCAGCAGCTCAACAACCTGAGCCTCGTGCGCGGCAATGCCACCATACAGTATCTGGTAAATAAAAAAATCGTGGATATTTACGACCGCTACAATGCCGACATCTGGATTGTGAGCTTCGAATCGGGGCGCGTGCAGTACATCGACCGCTCGTGGAACACCTCCGAAAGCATCGCCACGGAGGCCGTGCTCGAGCAGCTTGCGCTGATCCAGGCCGGACATGAGATTCGCGCCACGGGACTGTTTGCCGAGCTGGGCGACCATATCGTCACCATCGGCGTACCGTGGACCTACGGCGGCGATAACGTGGTGGGCGCGGTGCTGCTGCACATACCGGTAGACCGGCTGCATGTGAGCCTGCGCACGGTGCTTTCCCAGGCGCTGCTGCCCGCGCTGGTGGCGCTGCTGCTGGGCGTGGCGCTCTCGTTCTGGGCGGCGCGCAGCCAGACCCTGCCGATGCGCGAAATCGAACGCGCGGTGCGCGCCTTCTCGCGCGGCGAGCTGGATCGGCGCGTGACGCTGCACTGCGGCGGTGAGCTGGAGCAGCTTGGCAATTCGATCAACCGCATGGCCTCCGAGCTGAGCAATATGGAGCAGTCGCGCCGCAGCTTCGTGGCCAACGTTTCCCACGAGCTGCGTTCGCCGATGACGAGCATCAAGGGCTATATTTCCGCCATGCTTGACGGCACGATCGGCGCAGCGGATCAGGAAAAATATCTGCGCGTGGTGCTGGATGAAACCAACCGGCTCAGCGATCTGGTGCGCGATCTGCTGGATCTGAGCCGCCTGGAGTCCGGCAAATTCCCAATGACCATCGCGCCGTTCGACGCCAACGAGCTGGTGCGCCGCATTCTAATCGGCTTCGAGGGGCGCATCGACGAAAAGGGCATCGACGTAGACGTCCGGCTCGCAGCGGATCCCTGCCGCGCGCTGGGCGATGCGAACCGCATCAATCAGGTGGTGCGCAACCTGGTGGACAACGCCGTGAAATTCATGACCGGCGAGGGCAGTGTGCTGACGCTGGAGACCGTTAAGGCCGACAAGTCCATCCTCTTCCGCGTGGCGGACAACGGCCCCGGCATTGCTCCGGAGGATCAAATGCACATTTTTGACCGCTTCTACAAGGCCGACAAGGCGCACACCGCCGGCATGGGCACGGGGCTGGGGCTGTCTATCTGCAAAAGCATCATTCAGCAGCATGGCAGTGACATCCGCTTCGAATCGCAGCCCGGGCGAACGGTATTCGAATTTGCGCTGCCCGCCGCGGCAAAGGCGCTGCCCGAGCAGCCCGCGCGGCTGAGCGCGCCGGAACCCGAAAAGAACGATGAACTAAAAGAAAGGTTGGACTGACTGATGATGAAGAAGCTCTGCGCGCTGGCGCTGTGCCTTGCGCTGGCCTTTGGCCTTGCCGCTGCCGAGAGCGCCCCTGGCTACGAAATCGTATATTCCGCAGACAATCCGATCCCCGAAATCGCCGAGCGCGTGCGTCCCGCAGTGGTGCAGGTGTTCTGCTTTGAGGAGACCTGGGATGCAGTCACCCGCATTGCCGCCACGAACGAGGTAGCTGCCGGTTCCGGCTGCTACATCCGCAGCGATGCAAACGGCGGTTACATTCTGACCAATAACCACATCGTGGAAAACGGCGAGGTGTTCACGATCCAGTGGCTCAGCGGCGAGGAAATGGACGCCGAGCTGGTGGGCGCCGACGATGGCACGGACATCGCCGTGCTGCGCTTCTCCGAAGCCGCGCCTGCGGGCGTCTCCCCCATTCCGATGGGCGATTCGGACAGCCTGCGCATCGGCGAGCTCGCCATCTGCATCGGCAATCCCGGCGACAGCTTGGACGTGCTGCCCGGCACGGTCACTGCAGGCATCATCTCCGGCCTCGGCCGCGAGGACATCAATGCCAGCAATTTCACCCGCAGCACGCCCGTCATTCAGACCGACGCCGCCATCAACACCGGCAACTCCGGCGGCGCGCTGCTCAACGCGCGCGGCGAACTGGTGGGCGTGCCGACGCTGAAAATGATGTATTCGGGTACGGCTGTGTTCGAGGGGCTTGGCTTCTGTATCCCGATCAACACCGTCAAGCGCTATATCGATCAAATTATCGTCAGCGGCGGCGTAACGCGCCCGCGCCTGGGCATCACCGTGGCCGACATCGACGGCCCGGATGAGCCGATGAAGAAATATCCTCCGGCTGGCGCTCAGGTCTACACGGTGGAAGAAGGCGGCCCCTCGGCGGTGGCCGGACTTCAGGTGAGCGACGTGATCACCGAGGTCAACGGCGTGCGCGTCATGAATTATATGGCGCTGCTGAAGGAGCTGGATAAGTGCCAGGCGGGCGACAGAGTTGAACTGAAGCTCTACCGCTATTACGATAAGGACGGCAACCTGACCGGCGGCTACGAGGAGCTGAACCTCACGGTCAAGCTGGCACTGCTGGACTGAAGCATGAGTGATGAAATGACACTCCCGCGCGCCGAAGTTGCCGCCGCGTCGGAGTGGATTCCCCGTAAGATCAATGTATGAGCCTGTCTCTGGTGATAGATAAACTGGGGATGCCTTCACGAGGATGAAAGTATCTCGGTTTATCATTACAGCCGGAAAGCGCCGCGAAATACGCTCTGTCCATAGAATATCCCAACCCTGCAAAAGCGCTGAAGCGCCAGCATACGAAAATCCGTCCTCCCTTCCATGCGGAATTGAAGGACGGATTCATCTTTATTCCTGAACTCCCCCTAAGATCGATTTACCGCGCACTGTTCGCAGAAGGGCGCGTTTTTCCTTTTTGTAAATGCAACCGCCAGAATTGCAGCGAGCATCCCGCCGAGCAGCTTCGTCAGCAGCAGCGGCATAAGCATTTGCGGTTCAACGCTCATCGTGAATCCCAAATGCGCGGCGAGGGCGGAGGCGGCGCAGACCGAAAACGCGGCGTTCATCGTCTGCCCCCGCCGATCCATCTCCTTCATCATCGCGAGCGCCGGCGTAATGCTCACAAAGCCGACCAGCAGCGCGGCAAGGCTCGAATCTCTCATGCCGAGCTTTCGCCCCAAACGCATCAGCGACTTCGACAGCGCGCGGCGCAGCAGCTCCGCCGCCGGCAGGCTGCCGAGCATCACGACGCCGATCGAGGACACTGTTTTCATCGCGTCTTCAATCGGCGCGAGGTCTGGAATCAGCCGAATATTCACGATATACTGCACCGCGCCTGCGATCAATCCCAATATGGACAGCCAGCGCAGCAGCGCCGCGAACGCGGAAAACGCGCGTATGGACTGCTTTGCAAAGAACTTCAGCCCCAACATCAGCAGAACGGAAAACAGCGCCGCCGGCAAGGTCTGAACGACCAGCGTCAACGCGCCAATTCCGCTAACTGCGCCGCCGATCAACAGCGCGATCGGCAATGTACCAAGCCCGATCAGCATTCCCCGATAGAATCCGGTCGCATCCGAGCCGCGCAGCATTCCCGCGCCCAGCGGAATCGTATATGTAACCGTGCAGCCAAGCGTCGCCGCCACGAGAATGCCGGCATAGCGCCCGATTGCCGCGTCCTGCGCGAGTGATTTCGCAGTCTGATAGCCGCCCATGTCGATCGCCAGAATGCCGCCGAGCATCGCAGGATCCAGCCCCAACGCGCGCCAGAGGGGTGCGAGCGTGGATTCAAGCGCGCTCGAAAGCAGCGGCGCAAGGCAGAAAATGCCCGCCATCGAAAGCGCTGTCGGCCCCATGAACTTAAATCCTTCCTCAAAACGTTCGCCCAACCCGAAGCGATTGCCGATCAGAAGATCCAGCCCGCCCAGCACCGCGCCAGCCGCCAGGATCCAAAGGATAACGCGCTCCATCACGCTTCTCCCCGCATAACAGCTTCGATATCCTCGATCGTGCGCGGGATCGCAGCGGACAGGTTTTCGCAGCCGTCCTCCGTGATCAGGCAGTTGTCCTCGAGACGGAAGCCGACGCCCCATCCCTCATGGTAAACGCCGATATCCACGCAGAAAACCATATTCGGCGCGAGGATTTCCGGACGCTTGACCATGTCGTGCACGTCGTAGCCGATATGATGCGCGCCGCCGTGCCACATCACCTTACCGATTTCATCCACACTTTTCAAAACGCCAGCCTCGACCAGCTTTTGCGCATTGCAGCGGCGGATCGTCGCGTCCACGTCCTCCATTCTCATACCGGGACGGATGATCGAGAACATATAATTCGAGGTCGCGAGCACGCATTCATATAGGATCCGCTGGCGCTCGGAGAATTTTCCGTTGCACGGCCACGCGCGCGAAACGTCGGTAATCATGCAATCGTACTGCGCGCCGACATCGTTCAGGATCATATCGCCGTCCTGCGCCTGACCGGTGTAGCTGTAATAGTGGATGCAGAAATTGTTCTTTCCGCAGGAAATGATGGACGGAAAGCCGGGGCCGTCCGGGCCATGCTGCGAAAGCACGTAATCGAAATCCGCTTTATACTGATACTCATACTTCCCGGGGCGCGATGAGCGCATCATAGCGAGAATGCCTTCGCGCGTGATCGCCTCCGCCTTGCGCAGCGCATCGATCTCGCATGGCTGCTTAATCAGGCGCAGCGAGCGGAGAATATCTTCCGCATTGCCGATCGCGAGATACGCAAAGTCTTTCTGAACGCGCCTGAGCAGGCGATGCGACGGACGATCGGGCTGTTCGGGCGTAAACCGATAAAGATCGAGATAGATTTTTCTGTAATTTCCACTGGCCGCGAGTGCGGAAAAATCGCGTTCAAATGCCTGAACGGTGCGCACGTCGCTTACGCCGGAAACGGCTTCCGCTTCCTCAGGCTTTACGCGAACGCCCGTCCAGCGCTCGGCAAGCGCATCCGGCGGCAAAAGATACAGCCGCTCCTGAACGCTGCCATCCTGATCCTTCGCGGCAAGCAGCACGGCAGATTTGCATTTCAGTCCCGTCAGATACACGAAATTGCGATCGGCGAAGAAGGGATAATACTCGTCGCCGGTCTTCCAAAGCTCTTCTCCCGAAAAAATGACGAGCAGGCTGCCCGCGTCCATGCGCTGATACAGCCGTTCGCGATTGCCGACATAATAGGCCCGCTGCATTTGCAAAACCTCCCGTTTGCATGCGTTTTCTACATTATATCCGCGAAAAGGTTAAGCCGCAAGCGCAAGCGCGCGAGATATTTCCTGAGGAGCAAAGCATCAGGGGCGGTTTTCTCCCGCCTGTATCATGCTGAATGATTCCCTTATCTGCACACTCAGCACGGCAGGCACGGTATCCGACTCGGCCAACGAAACCCTTATGGCCGCGCCGAATGCGGAGAGATTTGTTGCAGAATAAACAATTCAACCCAAAACAACAAGCGCCCATGCCGAAGTCATCCTTCCAGGCATGAGCACTTTTCTTGCGGCTGTAAAGTTTTTTGCTGTCGACCTTTCTGGTCGTGGGTGAGAAGGCCCAGACGGCGCGCTTCTGATTATCCAGTTCCTTTCGCGCCTTCTTGCTGAGCTTTTCACGAGAGACAAATTTCGCCATGAGGTTCACATCCTTTCGATTATAGCGGCAAAAATGCGTAATTCTCAAGCATTGACGATACGATTGGATAAGCAAATATCTGTCGGCTTAGAGCGGTTTTAAACGTATTCTTACCTTAAATCTTTGTCGTTCTTTTTATGCGATTTTATCGCAAAAGCCGAACCAGCACCCAACAAAGCAGCGATAGCTCCAGCCGTTAACTGGCTTTTGCATTCTTTGCAAACCAGTTTTTCTTTGGCAACGAGCTTCTTTTGGCATTTGAGGCATCTGACTCCTCGATTTTCCCATCTATCTCGAACAGCGTCAAACATTGATTTCTTCCTCCTGTACATCGTCCAATGAGAGATAATAAATTGCGTTGTCTCCCGTTTCGTTTGCGTTCAGCAACGGTTTCAGCGTTGTCATTTCTGACTGTATTCTGCCCATTCCATCAATCCAGAAATCCCTGTTTGCATCAACATAGTGAAAATGAGAATGTACGAGTTGAGCGGCCGAATACCCGTTTGGCAACTGTTTATCGACAAAACGGTCGATCTCATCGCGATAATATAGGATGCTCTTCTTTGCAAGGCCATTCTTTCCAAGGTAATTGTACAGGTAAGAAAGCAATGCGACGTATTGCGGTATGTATACTATATCCTCGGCGATATAGTTCAGGTTTCGCTTTGATGCAACAGGAATCCATTTCCTACCTAAAGCCTTGAGGCAATCGTCAAGATCGCCATATAAGCCATTCAATCCGTGGTTTAGGTCATCAATGGCGCTCATGATGCGCTCGTTTCGTTCATTGTCATTCTGAGCGTTTTTTGCTTCATCAATCTTTTTTACCGCGTCAAAATATGGCGTTTGGAAATCTCCGCGCCTTTTGAGCGTAGTCAGATATCGAACCCCCGCATCTATACATTCCAGCTGATGGGTGATTTGTTTCAATGCTGCCTGAACAGCAAGGGCGTTCATGTCCCCTGCGACATGCTTATTACCGCCTGCATATTTCAAAGTGATCTGCTTGATGATCTTGTTGTCCTTGTCCACAACGGCAGCACGCATATTGCCATCTATTTGTTTGGATTCGGCAACATGATAGATTCCCGACTTTATTTTCTGCAAAACATCCTTTGAAAGCGCACCCATATCGGCAACAAGGGAACCTTCTGTCTGACGGATCTCTTCTCCGCGCAAGAACGCGCCCGCTGCCTGCAATAAGCCCGGCGTGATATTTAGCAGTTGCTGTGCGTTTGATTGTACTTCTGTCCGCAGCGCGCTGAAGCACCTCGTGAGAGACGTATTCATCTCGCGGAGATTATGGCAATGCAGGTTTTCCTCTGAGAATATATCAAGCAGCGAATTGTCTCTGTGGACGATTTTGCCAGACGTTCCGATTGCATCGGCGCTTGTGTCGTTGTTCACTGCTTACATCCTCCTTATTGAAGGCTTCCCACCCATCCGATGAAAAGGTGTGCAACCGCCAAAAAACCTCACCATTACATAGCTTTTCACTCAATTTCTATTCTGCACACCATGCCCAAATTCCTGCTTGCATACGGGTGTGTAGTGCATTTTGCATACGGGTCTGTTGATCCCAGGTGGTGCATAATCTTAGCGCTATTCAGTTGTCGTCCCCCGCCGTCAACAAATCCTCTTTCTGGCATGGATCGACTTTAGGTTGCGTCTACACGAGCCAAGTGATATAATGACACTATCACAACAAAGAGGGTGTCATCATGGAGAAATCACAG
>CAKUOX010000032.1 GCA_934670175.1 uncultured Clostridia bacterium
ACGCCGACCTGCACCACGGGCAAAACCTGCGCCAAGTGCGGCGCTCAATACGGCAAACTCGGTCACGACTGGGGCGCGTGGCAATCCAGGGGCAACAACAGTGAGCATATCCGCCACTGCCAGCGCGAAGGCTGCGATGCGGTCGACACCGCAAGCTGCTCCGGCGACAGCGGCGCGACCTGCATTGCGCTGGGAACATGCAGCACCTGCGGCGGGCAGTACTACAGCGACCATGCCTTCCCCACGCGGTTTAGGTGGGACTCGGATCCTAACGTAGGAAGGGACGCCGAAAAACACTGGCTTAGCTGCCCCGTCTGCCACGAAGCGAAAACGCGTGTAGACACTCATTCCTTTGTTCCGGGCACCGTTAGCTCGTGCCTTAAGTCCGCGGCCACCTGCGTCTCTCCGCCCATTTACTATGTGAACTGCAATATCTGCTACTACCAGGGAACGGATACTTATGAACATCCATATTATGGAGTTGACCCGAACAATCACGATCTGGTGCATCACGACGCGAAGGTGCCCACCTGCACCGAGGCCGGCTGGGAAGCCTATGACGCCTGCCAGCGCGAGGGCTGCATTTACACCACCTATCAGGAGATCCCCGTGCTGAACCACGATCTGGTGCATCACGACGCGAAGGCGCCCACCTGCACCGAGGCCGGCTGGAATGAATACGATACCTGCCAGCGCGAGGGCTGCACTTACACCACCAAGGTGGAAATTCCCGCGACCGGGCACGATTACACTGAAAAGGTCGTCAAGCCCACCTGCGAAAAGGGCGGCTACACGCTGCATACCTGCAAAAACTGCAAGAGCAGCTACAAGGATCAGCAGACGAAGAAGCTGCTGCACTGGTACGGCGAGTGGACGAACAACGGCGACGGCACGAACAGCGCGACCTGCATGCGCGAGGACTGCAAGCACGTCGGCAAGGCCGAATGCGCGATCATCGAATTCAAGCAGGATGAGGCGACGCTCACGCTCTGCCCCATCTGCGGCACTGTGAGCGATGGCACGGTGCTGGCGCTGGTCGAAGAAGCGACGGCGGAGGGCGCGCATCTGCCCCAGGGCGAGCTGGTAGTGCGCCTGGGCGAAATTGCAAACGGCGATACGCTGCTGAGCGTCGGCTTTGAATATTCCGGCAAGCTCACCCAGCCGAAGGGCGAGGTAAAGGTCACGCTGCCCGCCGAGCTGCTGAGCGGCCATACGCTTTCCCTGCTGAACGCGGACGGCACGGAGACCGAGCTCCCCTTCACGGCGGAGGATGAAACCGCTGCGTTCACGCTGGACTTTGCCGATGGGGAGATCCCCGCAGGGCTGATCCGCCTGATCCCCGTAGGGGAATAATGGGAATGTACCCACAACGCCATTGGGCATAGATTCCTTATTTGAGATTCCCTGTTCCCGCTGAAGGAACATACAGCTTAAAAAACTGCATTCCTTATTTGAAGCCACTTCGCTCTATGGCGAAGTGGCTTGGTTCGTTTAAATGGAAATAACTGTCGACACATTCCGAACATTGCACTTGATAAAAGCGTTCCGTTGTGATAATATATAAGTAATAAAATTATATTGCGCATTTATCCAATTCTATATTTATACGAGGTGTATCCGCATGAGACGTTGTGCAATCCTTCTGCTTGCCGTTCTGCTTCTTGCTTTTCAGTCTGCTTTTGCTGAAGAAAACGTAAAAAACATCATGAATGATATAGGCGCCTGGATCTCCGATACCACAGATGATGTTGCCAGCTGGACTGCAAGCGCGGCAACCGACGCCTGGAACTGGACGACCAGCGTTGCAGATGACGCCTGGCATTGGGCCTCGAATACTGCAACCGGCGTATGGGACGGCGTTACTGGATTCTTTGATCCGCCTTCAACACAAGGCAATCCATCAATCGTGCCTGAACCCGAATTGCCTGCTGGGACAAATAAAATCTATCTTGGATATGAAGTTCAAAAAACGGGGCTCGACAACGGCTACGTCGGGAACAAGGAAATCGGTCGTGACGATCCACACTTCGGATTATCGATTGGTAAGTTTTATGTCTCCGGCTTTACTTCTGCCATGAGCATGGATCAGAGTGACTTTATTTTCCTTAAAACGGTTGGCGACAACCTTGAATTGCATTTTGAACTCACTGAGGATATTGATATGCTGGGCGGCGATACATTTGTCACCATCAATTCTGACGATGGAGGCTATGACAAGTATTTCGGCATATCTCCAACATACTTTGGGCGCGGCACGCTTATTGTCCGACACACCGACTATCAGAATAATCCTGGAACGCCACAGGTATATACGGACTATCTGTCGGGGAAAATGTCTGGCGATGCCAATACGATTGTCTCAATCAACGAAGAAGGCGATTATGAGATTGCCCTTGATTATGAGATAACGGAATCGTATTATGTACTTGGAACGAAGGTTACGAATTCGCGCAACACCGATTACAGGATATTCTTTAGATTCTCAGTCAGAAATGGCAATTGTATGGTATTCCCGTTTGACGCAAGCACGGGTGAAGAATTAACGAATGCATCGGCAACGCCGAATGGCTTCTATCTTGACCTGGCCTATTCCAGATACCTGGATATTCGTGTAAAGCGTTCTCTGCTTGTGCAGCAGGGCTCGAATTATACGGAAGATGTGCGCTTCAATCGTCCGGCAAGCGACGGGGAATTGTATACCCAGGAGGGCATCTACACGATCACCGCCGCCAATCAGTACACCGGCGAGCAGACGGTTAAAACCATTTATGTCGGCAACGACGCGCAGTACATAGATTACGTTTCACGCGGATTATCTGTTGAGCAGATCCTGCAGGCATTGGAACAGTAAAGATCGAATGAAGAGGGTTCTGTAGCTATGAAAAAAATGATCGCGCTCGTGCTTTGTCTCGTATTGCTGACTACGCAGGCCGGAGCATGCCTTGCAAGCGCTGAAAAGTCGAATGAAATCATCAACTATATCAACGAGGATACCCAGTTTGACAGCTTTGACGACCCCGCATTGCTTCAATATATTGAAGATTCGATCTATACCTATCTGGAAGGCAGCTTTGCCAGCGATGATTACATAATTGAGGATATAAGCGCCGTCTATATCTCTCAGGAATATCTCGAGGAAGTCGCGTACAATACCCGGGAAAATGTCTACTTTGGATATACGCTCTCGGAGATCAACGATGCGTTTGAAGGAAAACGATACGTCTTTACCTATGGCGGTGAAGGAAATACCATTGTTCAGGAATTCGAAGATTTCCCCGATGATACCGACGCGCGCATTCTTAAGAACGTTCTTATCGGAACCGGCGTTATCCTCGTATCCGTTGCCATCACCGTAATCAGTGGCGGCGCAGCATCCGGCGCAAGTACAGCAGGCGCAGCAAAAACAATTAGCCTCATATTTGCTGCATCCGCAAAAACCGCCGTACAGCAGGCCGCCAGCGGCATGGTTCTCGGTGCTGCAGCTTCAGCTATTACGCGCGGCATCGAATCCGGCGATCCGTATGAAACCATTCGAGCCGCCGGACTCGGCGCCAGCGAAGGCTTTAAATGGGGCGCTATTTCGGGCGCAGTTAAGGGCGGCACGAACGAAGCGCTCCGCATTCGTGAAATCAGGTCTACAAAGATACCGTCCTTCAGGGAATCAGAAGAGCATGTAGCGGAGGCATACAGCTGTACCGAAACGCAGGTATCCTATTTAGGCGGCGAAAAGGTATCGCTCACGACTGCCGGAGCCACGCGCCCCGATGGTATTCGGTACATTGATGGGCATTGGGAAGCGATAGAGGTAAAACGCTATAACCTAACCGCCGAAGCCAACCTGTCCGTGTTAAAAAAGGAACTCAAGCGCCAGATCGGACAGCGATGCGTTGACCTTCCGGACGGAATGACCCAGCGGATTGTACTGGATGTCACCGGTCGAGGATACACAGAATCGTTCATGGAAAGCACCGTAAGTATGATCCAGGATTACCTGTATCCGGTCTATCCAGACATCCCAATCGACGTATTTGGCGCGGTGCTGTAATCATAAGACGGACATTAACAGTACTATAAAGGCGGCCTCGCCGATCAATTGATCGCCCGAGGTCGTCTTTATATATTTCAACAAGGCAGCCTTCATGCCTTTTCCACGCTCTCCAGCCGGTCGAGCACCGGAATGCCAAGTCCCTGCAAAAAGGCGCGCGCCTCGACATACTGGCCGGCGCAATCCATGTCCTCGGGATGATGCGCGTCCACGCCGATGATGGCGTTGATCCGGTATTCTGCGGCAATATGCCAGAATTCCGGCGTGCAATAGCCCAGCTGAGCGCGGCTGCGCGCGCGCTGTTGGCGGCGATGCCCCAGCAGGTTGTATTCCAGCGGCATATTCAGCCGCTGCGCGCAGGCGCATATCTCGCGGCAGATCTTCGCGCAATCGGCGTCAAAGCGGTTCCACTGGTTCAGGCAGAGATCCGGATGCGCCAGATAGATAAAGCGCCCGCTTTCCATGGCGGCGATGGTGGTCTCCATGTAGCGCCACATTTCCGTCTTACCCGCGCATCTGCCGAAATAGCCGTGGTTTACCTCATCGTTGGTATCGTAATGATTGCCGAGAATGAAGTAATCAAAGCCATACTGCCCGCGAACTTCATCGAGCCAGCCGTAGTATTCCGGAAAGCCCTCGCACTCCATGCCCAGATATATTTTGATCTGTCCGGCAAACTCTGCGCGCACGGCGTTGACTGCGGCCACATAGTCCGGCAGCTGATCCACACGCATGCGCATGTCCGCCACAAAGCCCGATTTATATGGCCATGCGCTGTGATCGGCGAAGCCCAGCGTGTCAAAGCCCGCCTGCACGGCCTGCGCCACATATTCCCTTTCTGTGCCGAAGGCGTGCATGCAGCGCGGCGTATGCGCATGATAATTGGCCAGATAGAAATCCTTCAAAGCAATCACCCGAGTTTCAAGATATAATTTATTATAGCGCCGCAAGATGATTGCAGTATTAAGCCTGGAGCAAGCGCTGATTAAATGAAAAGCCTGCACAGGAGAAGGCTTGCCCCCAGACGCGCCTGCAAAAATCGCAGGAATATTGTACTGGCGCTGCTTTGAGGTTCCGCAGGCAATAGCTGTACTCTTGCTGTTGCATGCTTCAATGATTTATTCTCACTTCGCGTTTTCACCTGCCTGCCCATCCTCCGCCCGCATGCGATTCCATTGCCGCCCTGCCATGCAGTGAAATTCAAATGGCGCTTTGCAACTTTTAAATTTAAACTCAATTCCGCTTGATTGTCGGACAGATTTGCGTTATAATATAGTTGTTGTTTCCTGTGTGCCATTAGCTCAGCTGGATAGAGTGTCAGACTCCGACTCTGAAGGCCGCGCGTTCGAATCGCGCATGGCACGCCAACTCAAATCCCCTGAAAACAAGACGTTTTCAGGGGATTTCGCTATTTTAGATCACTTGAAACCGCATTGTTCCAGCGTGGAATCTGCAATGCAATCGCATTATTTCGCCGATTCCGAGGCCTTTCTGCGGATCACGTCGATGATCACGGCGACCACGATAATCAGGCCCTTGACCATCTTCTGCGGTCCCTGCGCCACGCCGAGCAGGTTCAGGCCGTTGGCGATGATGCCAATGATCAGTATGCCGATCAGCGTGCCGATCATGGAGCCCTCGCCGCCGGACATGCTGGTGCCGCCGATAACGACGGCCGCGATGGCGTCCATTTCCTGGCCGTCGGCGTTGGTCGGCAGGCCGGAATCCAGGCGCGAGGAGAGCAGCAGCGCCGCCACGCCGCAGCACAGGCCGGAGAACATGTACACGAAGCACTTTACCTTGCGAATGTTGATGCCGGAAAGCCGCGCACAGTTTTCATTGCCGCCTACGGCATAGGTGAAGCGTCCGATGCGCGTGTACTTGAGCACATACCACCCCACCAGAATCACCGCAAACATGATCAGGATGGAATAAAGCGGAATGCCGAACATGCGCCCCGCAATGGCCGTAAAGCCCTTGGGGAAGGTGTAGATCGGCTGGCCGTTGGTGACGGTGTACGCGCCGCCGCGCACGATGTACATGGTGCCCAGCGTGGCGATGAACGGCGGCAGATTCAGAAAGGAGATCAGCCAGCCGTTGGCAAGACCCACCAGACCCGAGAAAATGATGCAGCCGAGCACCGTGACCAGCACCGGCACATGGTAATTCTTCATCAGAATGCCCATCAGCAGGCCGGTCAGCGCGATATTCGAGCCGACGGACAGGTCGATGCCGCCCGAGATGATGACCAGCGTCATGCCGACGGCGACGACCCAGTTGATGGAGATCTGCTGAAATACGTTCAGGAAATTGCTGGAGGTGAGGAACACCGGCGAGGCGATCGCCAGATCCAGACACAGTGCCGCCAGCGCGATCAGTATGCCCACGATATTATTGCCGGAGCCGAGCTTTTTGCTGCCCTGCGCGTCGCGCTTGCGGCGCCTGAGCGCAGCCAGCGCCAGCCCGCCGGCGCCGATGATAACCAGATCCACCGCCAGCACCCACAGCATGCGGCTGCTGTTATGCAGCGAAATGATGAACTGATCAAAGCCGGTGATGTGTACCTCGTCCGGCACCTCCACGGTATCCGGATCGATGCCCAGATATTCCGCCGCCTTGATCGTGGCCAGCGCCTTATCACGCGCGGCCTGCTGCTGCTCCAGCTCTTGCAGATGCTCCATCTGCGAGGCGGAATACAGGTTCAGACCCGCCGCGAGCACGCCCAGGATCAGGCAGATAATGAATATGACCTTCAGACTCTTTTTCATGAAAATCCAGTCCCCTCTCTCTGCAAAGCAGGCCCCGATCAGGCGGTATGCTTGTCGCCGCCGGTGGCGTAATAGAGTATCTTTTCCTGGGTGAGCGTGCCGTCGTTATCAAACACGCCGGTAATTTCGCCCTGATGCATCACGGCCACGCGGTCGGACATGCCCAGGATCTCCGGCAGCTCGGACGAGATCATCACCACCGCCACGCCCGCGCGGATCAGGTCGTTGATGATGTTGTAGACCTCGATCTTCGCGCCGACGTCGATGCCGCGCGTGGGCTCGTCGAATATGATGACGCGGGAATCGCTCAGCAGCCACTTGGCCAGCACCACCTTCTGCTGGTTGCCGCCGGACAGGTTGCGCGCCAGCTGCAGCTGTGACGGCGTTTTGATGTTCAGCTTGCCGATATAATCCTGCACCGTGGCCTTTTCCTGACTGAGCCGCAGATGCGCCGCAGAGCCGAACTTGTCCAGCGTCGCAAGCGTAACATTCTGGCTGACGGACATGGGCAGCACCAGCCCCTCGCCCTTTCTGTCCTCGGTCACAAAGCCGATGCCCGCGCGGATAGCGTCCAGCGGCTGATGGATCTCCACCTTGCTGCCGTCTATGAACACCTCGCCGCTGTCCCGGTGATCCATGCCGAAAATGGCGCGCGCAGTCTCCGTGCGCCCCGCGCCCACCAGACCCGCAATGCCCAGTATTTCGCCGCCGCGCACCGCAAAGGACACATCCCTGACGCGCTTGCCCGCGTTGATATGCTCCACGCGCATGCGCTCCGCGCCCGGCTCGATGTGGATCTTCGGGAATTTCTCCTTCAGCTCGCGTCCGACCATGTAGCGGATGATTTCATCCAGATTGGTATCCTTCACGTTCAGCTCGACCACGTTTTTGCCGTCGCGCATGATGGTGGCGCGGTCGCACACCTCCATCACTTCCTCGAGACGGTGGGAAATATAAATTATGGAAACGCCGCGCGATTTCAGCATGCGGATCGTTGAAAACAGCGTGTCAATTTCACGGTTGGTAAGCGGCGCGGTGGGTTCGTCCATAATCAGCACGCGCGAATTGATGCTCAGCGCCTTGGCGACCTCCACCATCTGCTTGCGCGCCACGCCCAGATCGCGCACCAGCGCGTGCGCGTCGATGTCTACGCCCAGGTCGTCCAGCAGCTTCTGCGCCTCGGCGTACATTTTTTTCCAGTCTACCTGGAAGTGGTTTTTCATGAGCTGCCTGCCCATGAATATGTTTTCCGCTACGGTCAGCTGCTCGGTCAGGTTCAGCTCCTGATAAATGGTGCTGATGTTGAGCCGCTGTGCGTCGTGGGAGGATCTGATCTCCACGGCCTGACCGTCAAACAGAATTTCGCCCTCGTCCTTCTGGTAGGCGCCCGAAAGTATCTTCATCAGCGTGGATTTTCCCGCGCCATTTTCGCCCAGCAGCGCGTGTACCTCGCCCTTTTTCACGCTCAGATGCACATGATCCAGCGCCAATACGCCCGGGAATTTTTTTACGATGCCGCGCATCTCAAGAAATTCTGCCACGCATCTCTCTCCCATTCTGAGTTTGATCGCGCCCGCAGGCGCTTATCGCTTATTGAAAGGCGGCGGCGCGTTTCAGCGCCGCCGCAAAACTGTTTTTCCGGTATGCCGGAGCTTACTTGATGTAGTTGTCGACCAGCGTGATGTCCACAACGGTGGTTTCCGCTTCGATCACCTTTTCGGTACGCTCGATGCCGTTGATGGCCTCGTCCAGCGCCTTGATGGCGTTCGCGCCGATGGCCACGGGGCCACAGTCCAGCGTAGCGGTCAGCTCGCCGGCCTTCACGGATTCAAAGGCGTTCGGGTTGCCGTCCAGGCCGACGCAAATGATGTCGTCGCGGCCCAACTGCTTGCACGCCTGCACCGCGCCCAGCGCCATTTCATCGGAAAGGCCGTAGATCACGGTGATTTCCGGATGCGCCTGGATCATATCCATGGCGGCATTCATGCCCTTTTCGCGTACCCAGTCGCCGGGCTGCGTGGCAACCACTTCGATGCCCGGATAGGCTTCCTTCGCGCGATCCACGAAGCCGCCCATACGCTGCGTGGTATAATCGGACGGCAGGCCTTCAATGATGGCGACCTTCGCTTCGCCGCCGGTCTGCTCGTTCACCCAGTCGGCGATCTTGGCGCCGCCGTTATACTGGTTGTAGCCGGAATAGGCATACACGTTCACGCCGTCCAGCTCGGTGATGGTGTTGAACATGACCACCGGAATGCCGGCCTCGTTCGCCTTGGCGATGGCGGGCTTGAGCGCTTCGAGGTTGATGCCGCAAACGGCGATGCCCTTCACGCCCTGCGTGATGAAGTCTTCCATCATGGAGGTCTGGGTCGCGTAGTCGTCCTCAGACGGCGGCGCCAGCACGGACAGCTCATAGCCGAGCGCCTCGGCCACAGGGGTCGCGCCTTCGATGCAGGACGCATAGAACGGGCTGGTCATGGCCGGCGGCAGGAAGCCGATCACGCCTTCTGCAACCGCCGCAGACGCCACTGCGAGCAGCATTACCAGAACGAGAGTCAGGATTTTTTTCATGTTTGTATCCTCCTTTGATATTGTTACGCCTTGTTGGCGCAATGCACATTTCTTTCGGGCGCATACCGCCCGCGCGCGCTTTAATTTTATTCTGAATACAACTCCATATTTACGATTTTGCACAGGCTGCTCCCGTACAGCGCATTTATCCACTGACTTTATCAACATTTATATGATTTGTTGATTGTATTTTAACAAACATCTTGCATTTAATATAGGTAAAATAGTTCGAAAAAACTTTGATTTCGTCCGTTTATATGGTACAATAACACCATAATTTGAAGCTGCGGGAGGGAGCGCATATGCAGCCGGTTTTCGACTTGAAAAAGCTGGAAATGATACTGAAGGATTTCTATGAGCTGTCGCATATCCGCATCACGGTGTTCGACGCGCAGTTTCACGAGCTGCTCACCTATCCGCAGGGACATTGTGCCGTCTGCGCGCTGATCCGCGCGGACGCGCGGGGCACGGCCGCCTGCCGTGCCTGCGACGTTGCCGCGTGCCGCTTCGCTACGGAGCGTCGGGGCGCGCATGTGTATACCTGCCATGCGGGGCTGCGCGAGGCAATCACGCCCCTGTATGTGGACAAGGCGCTGGCGGGCTACCTGCTGATCGGGCAGATTCTGGCCTATCCCGACTATGAAAGCGCCGCCGCCGAAATCAGGCGCATGAGCCTTGGGCTGAACATCGACCGCGCGCGCCTGAGCGCCGCCTGCCGCGAAAGCCCGCTGATCTCCGAAAGCTGCATCCACGCGGCCGCGCATATCCTGCACGCCGTCGCCTCGTTTCTGATTATGGAAAAGCTGGCGGACGTAAAGGAGGACGCGGCGGCCGAGCAGCTGGATAGCTGGCTGCGCGCGCACTATACCGAGTCCGTGAGTGCACAGCTGATCTGCCAGCAGCTGGGCGTGGGACGCACGCAGCTCTACGCGCTCTCGCAGCAGCTCTACGGCTGCGGCGTGATGGCGCAGGTGCGGAATATGCGCATCGCTCTGGCGCAGAAAATGCTGCTGGAGCGGCGCGATCTGAGCGTCAGCGCCATTGCCGCGCGCTGCGGCTACGCCGATTATAACTATTTTATCAGCAGCTTTTCCAGAATTGTTGGCAAATCGCCGAATCGCTTCCGGCGGGAAAAGTGATTAAAACCGCCGGCGCGCCCCATTGAACCCCGCCGATCTGCATGGCTCCGGTTTTGCAAAACCTCATACTTAAAAGAATTGGGCTGCGGTTTGAATAAACCACAGCCCATCTGTCTGTCGAAAAACCGGGAGAGCCCGAGAGGGTCGAAGCCCTCTCGAATTTCAATCGTGCCCAGCGGCGTGTACGGTGGGCGCGGGACGATTTTTGCGGCGGAAAATTCCATTTTCCAGAGCAAAAATCGTTTCCCTGCAGTTTTTGCGCCCGGAAATCCGAAGGATTTTAGCAAAAACTGATGAGGGTGGCAGTGGCGGGGGAGCTTGCTTCCCCGTCCACAGGCTTGTCAAAAAACTTTTTTGACAAGCCAATACCACTATGCCTTTTTCCTGCCGGAATAGGTCACGACCGCGCGCTGGATGCAGATGAACAGCAGCAGCAGTGCGCCGGTGGCGATCTTGCCCCACCAGGAATTCAGGTTGCCCGCGAAGGTGATCAGCGCGGGAATGACGGATTTGAGCAGCACGCCGAACATGGTGCCGACCATATAGCCCACGCCGCCGGTCAGCAGCGTGCCGCCGATAACGGCGCAGGAGATGACCTCCAGCTCGCCGCCCTGCAGCGCCATGTTCCAGCCGGATTTAACGACCAGCACATAGGCGATGCCCGCCAGCACGGAGCAGAAGCCGTTGAACGCATAGACGATAACCTTCGTTTTGCCCACAGGCAGACCCATCAGCCGCGCGGACTGCTCGTTGCCGCCGATGGCGTATACGTTGCGGCCAAAGCGCGTCTTTTGCATGACGATGGCGCCGATGATAATCATCGCCAGGAACACCAGCACGTTCAGGTTCAGGAAGGCGATCGGCTTGATTTTGACCCACTCGCCGTCCACCAGATGGCGGAAATAGATCTTGAACCCGGCCAGGCTGTCGATCAGCGGATGATCCACCGAAATGGATTCGCGGCTGATCAGCGAGCACACGCCGCGCGCCAGGAAATTGCCGGTCAGCGTGGTGATGAAGGGCGGCACGTTCAGGTAATGGATGGTCGCGCCCATCAGCGCGCCCAGACCTACGCCCACCACCAGCGAGAACAGCATGCAGATCACGGGATGAATGCCCAGAATGGTACTGCCATAGGCGATAAACATGCCCGTGAGCGAAGCGACGGAGGCTACGGACAGGTCGATGCCGCCGGTAATGAGCACCATGGTCATGCCCACGGCGGAGATGCCGTAGTATGCGTTATCCACGAACATGTTCACGAACGTGCGCAGCGTGGTAAAGCCCACGTCGCCAAACATGATCGCGCCAAAGGCGTAGATGATCAGGAAGATGCCGATGGTGGCGTACACCATGATGTACTTCGGATTCATGACGCGGCTCAGGAGACTCTGATTGCCGATATTGCGCTTATCCGCCATTTAAATTCCTCCCTTCACCAGCGCGTGCCTGGCCTCCCGGGCCTTTGCACGCTTCGCCATCCAGTTGCGCACCGGCTCGGATTGCAGCACGATGACCACCGCGATAATCAGCGCCTTGAAGGCCATCGTGGCCTCAGAAGCGATGCCGAAGTAATACACGAAGGTTACGATCGTGCGAATTATGATCGAGCCGATCACCGTGCCTGCCAGGCTGAATTTGCCGCCCGACATGCTGGTGCCGCCGATAACCACCGCGAGTATGGCGTCGGTTTCATAGTTGATACCGGCGTTATTCGAGTCGTTGGACATGATGCGGCTGGAATAGATCAGGCCGGAAATACCGGAAAGCAGTCCCGTGAGCGCGAACACGATGAAGATAACGCGCTTGGCGTTGATGCCGGACAGGCGGGACGCACTGCGGTTGATGCCCACGGATTCCACGAACGTGCCAAACGCCGTCTTGCGCACGAAGATCGCCACTATCGCCACCACGACCACCGTGATGAATATCGGCGTGGGCAGCCACAGGAACGAACCCTGGCCGATCCAGCGGAAGGGTTCATACATGGTGGTAAACTGCTTGCCGTCGGTCAGAATCTGCGCCACGCCGCGGCCGCAGACCATCAGGATCAGCGTTGCGATGATCGGCTGAAGCCCCAGCTGGCCGATCATGAAGCCGTTGAACAGGCCCATCAGCAGGCAGACCACCAGCGGCACCACGATCGCCATCCAGAACGGATACACGGAATAGTTGCCCGGGGTATTGTATACCAGCACGTCCCAGCGCATGAATTTCAGCGCGAACGCGCCGGACACGGCCACCAGCGCGCCGACGGACAGATCCGTGCCGCCCAGCGCGATGACCAGCGTCATGCCCATGGCGATGATCGTGATTTCCGCCGAGCGGTTGATGATGTCGATCAGGCTGCCGTAGAGCATGCCCGTGGAGGGCTGATAGCTGATCTTAAAGAATTCCGGGCGCACGATCAGGCACACCATCAGGATCAGCACTTCCGCAATGACCGCCCAGGTGATCTTGGAGCGCATCAGCGTGGACAGGTCAAATTTTTTCTTTTTCATGTCCGGTCACCCCCTACCGCCTTCGCGCCGTCGGCAATTACGTTCAGTATCGTCTGCTGCGTACAATTTTCGCCGTCCAGCTCGGCCACCTTCTGGCGGTCGCGCATGACCTCGATCTTGTTCGAGCAGCGGATGATCTCATCCAGCTCCGACGAAATGAAGATGACGGACACGCCCTGATCGCACATTTCCAGCATCAGGCGCTGAATTTCCGCCTTCGCGCCCACGTCGATGCCGCGCGTCGGCTCGTCCAGAATCAGCACGTCCGGATTCGTCGCCATCCAGCGCGCCAGAATCACCTTCTGCTGGTTGCCGCCGGAAAGCTCGCCGATCTTCTTCTCGGCGTCCGGCGTCGCGATGCCCAGCGCCTTGATGTATTTATCGGCCAGCGCGTTCTGCTCGGCGCGGGACATCGGGTGCATGAAGCCCCGGCGCGCCTGCACGGCCAGCATGATATTTTCGCGAATGGACAGATCCGCAATGATGCCGTCGCGCTTTCTGTCCTCGGGGCAGAAGGCGATGCCGCTCATCATGGCGTCGTAGGGCTTTTTGATGTCTGCCTTCTTGCCCTTGATGGTGATCTCGCCCTTTGCGGGGCGCGTGGCGCCGAAAATCATCTCCGCGGTCTCCGTGCGGCCGGAGCCCAGCAGGCCCGCAAAGCCCATCAGCTCGCCCGCCTTCAGCGAAAGGGAGATGTCCTCCACGCTGCCGGGAATGCCCAGATGCGAAGCGGTGAGCATGTAGGGCGCGTCGTCCTTCACCTCGGCGCGCTTGAGATTGAAGATCACGTCCATGTCCTTGCCGATCATCCGCGTGACCAGCTCCAGCTTGCTGATCTCATTGATGCCGTAGGTGCCGATCAGCCTGCCGTTGCGCAGGATGGTCATGCGGTCGGAAATGGCGTATACCTGATCCAGGAAGTGCGTGATGAAGATGATGCCCATGCCGGTCTGCTTCAGCTCGCGCACCACGTCGAAGAGCAGCTGCACCTCGTTTTCATCCAGCGAGGAGGTCGGCTCGTCCAGAATCAGGATCTTTGCCTGAATGTCCACCGCGCGGGCGATGGCGACCATCTGCTGAACGGCGGTGGAATAATATGAAAGCGGGCGCGTGACGTCGATATCCAGGTAGAACCTGTGCATCAGCTCCCGTGCGCGCCGGTTGATTTCCTTCCAATCGATCTGGCGGTGCTTCATCGGCTGGCGGCCGACGAAGATATTTTCCGCCACGGTGAGGTTCGGGCAGAGATTGACCTCCTGATACACGGTGGAGATGCCCATGTCGATCGCATGCTGCGGGCTGACGGGCGTGATCTCCCTTCCGTTCAGGAGGATAACTCCGGCGTCCTTGTGGTGAACGCCCGTGAGGCATTTGATCAGCGTGGATTTGCCGGCGCCGTTTTCGCCCAGAAGCGCGTGAACCTCGCCCGCATTAAGGCTGAAATCCACCTTATCCAGAGCCTTGACGCCGGGAAACTGAATTTCAATGCCTTTCATTTCCAGAATGCACTTATCCGGCAAAAGTACCACTCCCTTTGTTTTGATAGGCAAAACGCGCGGGGCGGACGAAACCCGTCCGCCCCGCGGTAAACCGCCGCTCAACGCCAGCGGTTCTGGTCACTGTTCAAGTAAAACCAGCTGTTGTGATTAATACACGCGGGAATCGATCACGTCTGCGGCCTTCTGGGAAACGACGGTGCCCAGGTCGATGCCGCCCACGCAGTCGAACACGCCCTCTTCGGGATGCTTGACTTCCTTGTCAAAGGTCTCGCCCTCGAGCAGGCCCTCGATGACCGGCACGACGAAGTCGGCGTACAGGGGGGTGCACTCGATGGTGGCGTTCATGTCGCCCGCTACGATGGATTCGAAGGCAGCCTTAACGGAGTCGCAGCCCACGATGATGATGTCCTGACCCGGAACCAGACCGGCGGCCTTGATGGCGTCGATCGCGCCCAGCGCCATGTCGTCGTTCTGAGCGATCAGCACGTCGATCTTATCCACAGACTTCAGCCAGCTCTCCATCAGAGCCTGGCCTTCAGCGCGGGTGAAGTTGCCGGTGTTCTGCGCAACGACCTTCATGTTCGGATAGTCTGCCAGAGCGGCCAGGTTGCCCTCGGTACGGCCGACCTGCGCGGAAGCGCCGGTGGTGCCTTCCATGATGGCAACGCTGATTTCTTCTTCGCCGCGGCCCAGGGTCTTGAGATATTCGCCGGCCCAGGCAACCTGACGGCGGCCTTCCTCAACGAAGTCTCCGCCGAAGGCGGCAACGTAGTCGATCTTGTCCGCGCAGTCGGGCATACGGTCGATCAGCAGCAGCGGGATTTCAGCCTCGTTGACCTCGGCCAGAACCTCGTCCCAACCGGTGGAAACCACGCCGGTGAAGAGAATCACGTCAACGCCCTGGGTGATGAAGTTGCGCAGCGCCTTGATCTGGTTTTCCTGCTTCTGCTGAGCGTCGTCATAGACCAGCTCCCAGCCTTCGTGATTCTTGATGGCATTGCAGAGGTTGTCGGTGTTCGCGGTACGCCAGTCGGATTCCTGGCCGATCTGGGAGAAGGCGATCTTCGCAGCGGACGCGCTGGCGGCAATGCTCAGCACCAGAACCAGAGCCAGTACGAGAACCAACAGTTTCTTCATGGATAAACCCTCCTTCATTTCGGGCGTTTGCCCGTCTACATACATTATACGGGGTTTATCCTTAAACATGAATAAATAAATTTCTCCGATTTGTTTGCAATTTACGGTTTTTCAATCTACACTGCCCAGATTGTTACCGCTATCGTTAATTATTTTCCGGCAAATGTTTGTTATTTTCTTTCGCCGGAAACGCCGATCTTTTCATCCTTGCGATATTCACGCGGAGAAAGGCCGGTGTTCTTCTTAAACAGATAGCTGAAATAGTGCGGATCGTTGTAGCCCACGGCATACGCCACGTCCGCCGTGCGCATGGATGTATCCGCCAGCAGCTCCCGCGCGCGCTGCATGCGCACGCCGGTAAGGTATTCGGTAAAGGTCACGCCCATTTCCTGCGAAAACACGGTGCAGAAATGGTTATTCGACAGCGCGACGTGCGCGGCGACGTCGTGCAGGGTGAGGTTGGAATCACCGTATTTTTCGTCGATATAGGCGCGCGCCTTGCGCAGCACGCCGCCGTAGCGCGCCGAGCCCTGCATGTCCCTGAAGGTAATGGCGCGCTGCAGCATATCGCGGCACAGGGGCAGCACCTCGTCCACGCTGACCATGGCATTCTGCGCGCCCGCCGCGCCGGGAATGACCTCGTGCGGGTCGCCGCCGCTCTCGCTGACGATGCGGAACGCCGCCAGCATCATTTCCACAAAGAAATAATTCGCCATCATCGTGGACTGCGCCGCCGCCCAACCCAGGCCGTCGGCATAGTTCTTCAGAATTCTGTCCACGTCGCCCGCCGTAGCGTATTTCAGCTGCTCGGCGAGGGGTGCGGCGTCCATATCGGCAATGGAGATCGGCGCGTCGCCGATAATATCCTGCCAGCCCATGATGCGCCGCTGGCCGCCGCCTGCGCCCGCAGTCATGCGGTCGATGATGCTGCGCGCGTCCTCCAGCGAACGGGGAATGTCTCTGAGCGCCTCCACATCCGTGCCGATGGCCACCATCAGCTTGACATTGGCGCTGCGCTCCACATCGTACTGCGCGGCCTGCGCCAGCCCGTAGGCGCGCTCCTCCAGATCGGAAGCGCTGTCGCCCATCACCAGGAATGAAAAGCCGCCGTAGCCGCGGCAAACCAGCGCCGCGCCGCCGCTGCCATCCGCCAGGCGCTCAAGCACGCTCTGCGCGGCGAACATCGCCTCCTCGGAATCCGGCTCGGGCGAAGGCATCAGCAGCATCACCAGATAGCGCTTGGCCAGCAGGTTCAGCTGCAGCGAGCGCGCACTCTTGAGAATGCGCTCGCCGTTCGCGCCGCCGTAGAGCTCGGTCAGCAGCTTCTCCTTCAAATACCGGCTCGACGAGGCCACCTGCTCGCGGTAGGCGTTCAGGTTCGCCTGCTGGCGCTTGTCCTCGCGAATGCGCTCGGCGATGCGCTCCAGCACCGCCAGCAGCTCCTGTCCGCTGACCGGCTTGAGCAGGTATTCCTTTACGCCCAGCGAAATGGCCTCGCGGGCATAGGCGAAATCATCATAGCCGCTGAGGATCACGATGTAGATCCACGGCATGCTGCGCACCACACGGCGGCAGAGCTCCAGCCCGTCCATAAACGGCATGCGTATATCGGTAATCAGAATATCGGGCTTCACATCCTGAAGCATGCTCAGCGCGATTTCGCCGTCCGGCGCCTCGCCCGCGAGCACGAATTCCGTTTCATCCCACGGAAAATTGGAGCGCACGCCCTCGCGCACCACGATCTCATCATCCACCAGAAAAACCTTGTACATCTGCTATTCGCTCCTTGCCGGTACCTTCAGCGTGACCCGCGTTCCCGTCTGTTCATCGCTCTCAATCCATACGCCCTGCGGCTGATTATAGTAAAGCTGGATGCGCTTGTTTACATTGTACAACCCGTAGCCGGAGCTCGCGCCCGCGCCCGCATCCAGGCCGGCGCGCACCTGTGCGAGCCGCTCGGGCGACATGCCCGCGCCGTTGTCCTCCACGGCGAGCACCAGCCACGCGCCCTCCGCGCGTCCGGATACGCGGATCATGCCGCGCCCGCGCCGGTGCTTGATGCCATGGTAAATGGCGTTTTCCACCAGCGGCTGCAGCAGCAGCTTCAGCACCCGCGCGCCGCCGAGCTCCTCCGGAATGTCGATCTCGTAATCCAGTATATCGCGATAGCGTATCTTCTGGATCGTCAGATAGCCGGTCAGGTGCTTGATCTCCTCCGAAAGTGGTATGAAGTCCTTGCCCTGCGACAGCGAAATGCGGAAAAAATCCGACAGCGCGCGCGTGATGTGGATCACCTCGCGGCTCTGCCCCGCCTCTGCCAGCCATACGATGGCGTCCAGCGTATTATAGAGAAAATGCGGATTGATCTGCGCCTGAAGCGCACGCAGCTCGCTCTTTTTCAGGTTTTCCTGCTCACGGCGGTTTTCGTCGATCAGCCCCTGAAGGCGGCCCGCCATGACGTTGAGCGACTGCGTGAGCTCGTGCAGCTCAGTCACGGGCGTTTCCGGCGCGCGCGCCTGCAGGTCGCCGCCTGCCAGTGCGCCCGCGAAGCCCTCCAGCCGCGCGATGGGCTTGTGGATCGCGCGCGACAGCGAGCGCTGCGCCAGTATGGAAAACAGCAGCGTCGCCAGCAGCAGCGCCGCCAGCAGCGCCACGACGTAGGTCAGCGTGACCTGCAGCCGCTTGGAAACCTGCGCCGCCGCGCCGATCTCGGCGTCCGCGTATTCATCCAGCATGTCCGCCACCAGCACGGACACGTTGCGAACCTCCTCCAGCAGCGCCTCGCTTTCGGCGATGGGCTGCTCGGTGCGTATCATTTCGCCCATGCGGTCGATGTACGTCACCAGCGTGTCCATCGTGCGCCGCGCCACGATCAGCGATTTCAGGTTCGCCGGGTCGGCGGACTGCTCCAGCGCGGCGATCTCCCGATTCACATGGTCGATCATCTCATACTGCGCCGCGCCGTCAAAGCTCTTGTGCCCCGCCACCACATACCACATTTCATCGCCGATCTTCGTCTGCACCAGCGGCTTGAGCGAGGACACGCGCTCCACGCGGCCGATCACCGCCGAATACGCGCGGGCATAGTGCACCATCAGCCCCATACTCACCAGCGCAGGGATCAGCAGCATCGATATCAGGATCATAAATGAAGTTTTCAGGCGCGCGGAAATGCTTTCACCGCCGCCCAGGCGCGCAAACAGCCTGTCCATAATGCCGGACATGGGTCAATACCCCCGAGGCGGAATGTCCTGAAGGTCGGCGTCAAATTCAGTAAACACCGCCTCCTCCGAATAGGTGCAGCGCGGGATGTCCTCCCCCGCAGCCAGCTTTTTCGCCAGCGCCATCACATCGTCGCCAATGGTGGGCTTGCATTCGATCACGCAGTTCACCCTGCCCGCCTTCAGCAGATCCACCGCCGCCTGCTGGCCGTCCACCGTAATAATCACAATATCGCGCCCGGGCACGATGCCCGCGTCCTCCATGGCGGAAATGGCGCCCAGCGTCATGGCGTCGTTGTGGGAATAGAGCACGTCGATCTGCGGGTGCTTCTCCAGCAGCAGCTTCATACATTCGCGCCCCTTCGTGCGCAGAAAATCGCCGGAAATGCTGTCGATCAGCTTCAGCCCGTCGTGGCCGGCAATCGTGTCCCTGAAGCCCTGCGCGCGCTGGAGCATGGGTGTGGAATCGATCGTGCCCGAAAGCTCCACGATGTTCACATTCTCGCGATCTCCCATTTTCCTGAGCAGGAATTCGCCCGCACTCACGCCCTCCTGATAAAAATCCGAACCCACGAAGCCCGCCCACAGGCTCTCATCCTCGGTAGAGATCATGCGGTCGGTGGTGATGACGGGAATGCCCGCGTCCTTCGCCTCCTGGAGCACGTTGTCCCAGCCGGTCTCGATGATCGGCGAAAATGCGATCACGTCCACCTGATAGGCGATGAACGAGCGAATGGCCTTGATCTGCCGGTCCTGCTTCTGCTCGGCGTTTTCATACATCAGCGTCACGCCGGCGCGATCCGCCGCCGCCTTGATGGATTCGGTGTTCGCCAGCCGCCATGCGCTTTCCCAGCCGAGCTGCGAAAAGCCCAGCAGCAGCGGCTGCTCCGCCGCGCCCGTTTCCGCCGTTTTATCCGCATTGCCGCCGCAGCCCGCCAAAACAAGGCACAGCAACAGCAGCACCGCCGCTGCCTTGAACCCGTGCTTCATATTTGCCCCCCACGCTTCCCTGTTCTATTTACGCACATTCACGCGCCCTTCCAAGGCGCTTCTTCTGCTACTATTCGCGATGCACTTGCAATCTTCCTGCCAGATGCTGTATAATGGATATGAAATTATGAAAGGAAATCCGGATATTTTATGAAGCTCCGTGCCAATGCACACACGCATACCACCTTCTGCGACGGCAAAAACAGCGTGGAGGAAATGACGCTGGCCGCCATCGAGCGCGGCTTTGTCGCGCTGGGCTTTTCCATGCACGGCTGGACGCCCTATGAAACCACGCCCGGGCTTTCGCTCGAGCGCGAGGCGCTCTACCGCGCGGAGGTTCGGCGCGTGCGGGAAAAATATGCGGGACAGATCGAGATCATCCTCGGTGCGGAACGCGACGCGGGCTTCGCGCGCGATTTCTCCGAATATGAATATCTGATCGATTCCACGCACTGGCTGTTCATAAACGGGCGCGGCCTGAACGTGGACATGAGCCCCGAGGTAATGCGCCAGAACGTTCAGGAGGTCTTTGACGGCGACTATTACGCTTACTGCCGCGCCTACTACGAGGCCGAGGCGGCGCTGGCGCGCCGCAGCGACGCGCTGTTTCTGGGGCACATCGATCTGGTGCGCAAATTCAACGCCGGAAACCGCTATTTCGATGAAGGCGACCCGCGCTATCTGGAGCCGGCGCTGGCATGCGCGGAGATCGCTGCGCGGCGCGGCCTGCCGGTGGAGATGAATACTGGCGCGATCAGCCGCGGCTGGCGCAGCGACCCCTATCCGGCGGCGCCGCTGCTGCGGCGAATACGCGAATGCGGGGGCGAGATCATCATCAACAGCGACGCGCACAGCGCCGAAGCGCTGGACACGGGCTTCGATCTTTGCCTTGACATGGCGCGGCAGGCGGGCTTCGACCATGTGCTCACGCTGCGCGCAGCGGGACTTACGGAAACGGGCATTCTGGAATAAAGCCTGGTGGGCGGGGAAGAAGCTCCCCCGCCACTGCCACCCTCACCAGTTTTTGCTAAAATCCTTCGGATTTTCGGGCGCAAAAACTGCAGGGAAACGATTTTTGCTCTGGAAAATGAGATTTTCCGCCGCAAAAATCGCCCCGTGCCCACCGTACACGCCGCTGGGCACGATTGGAAGCTCGGGAAAACCAAAGCCTTCTCCAGTTTTCCCGGGCTTTTTCGATGAAACGGGCATCCTGGAATGATCCGGGCTGTTCCAATAAAAAATGGGACTTTTGATTTATTTTGAAGGGAGCTGTAATCTCATGGGCGTAATGGACATCATTCTGGCGTTCGTCATCCTGATTCTGGTCATTCTCTTTTTCCGTTTCTTCCCGGTGGGGCTGTGGATCTCCGCCGCAGCCTCGGGCGTACACATCAGCATTTTCTCGATGGTGGGCATGCGGCTTCGGCGCATCAACCCCAGCAAGGTGGTACTGCCGATGATCAAGGCCACCAAGGCCGGACTGCAGCTGAACATGAACGAGCTGGAAGCGCACCTGCTGGCGGGCGGCAGCGTAGACCGCGTCGTCGACGCGCTGATCGCGGCGCAGAGCGCGGATATTTCGCTGGAATTCGAACAGAGCCGCGCCATTGACCTGGCCGGTCGAAACGTGCTGGAGGCCGTGAAGATGTCGGTCAACCCGAAGGTCATTGAAACGCCCGTGGTCGCCGCCATCGCCAAAAACGGCATTGAGCTGCGCGCCAAGGCGCGCGTAACTGTGCGCGCGAATATCGACCGTCTGGTGGGCGGCGCAGGTGAGGAGACCATCATCGCCCGCGTCGGCGAGGGCATCGTCACCACCATCGGCTCGTCGCTGACCCACAGCGAGGTGCTGGAGAATCCGGATCGCATCAGCCAGACGGTGCTGAACAAGGGGCTGGATGCCGGCACGGCGTTTGAGATCCTTTCCATTGATATTGCCGACGTGGACGTTGGCCGCAACGTAGGCGCGCAGCTGCAGATGGATCAGGCGGAGGCCGACCGGCGCATCGCACAGGCGAAGGCCGAGGAACGCCGCGCCATGGCCATCGCGCAGGAGCAGGAAATGCTCGCTACCGTGCAGGAAATGCGCGCGAAGGTCGTCGAGGCCGAGGCCGAGGTGCCGCGCGCCATGGCCGAAGCGCTGCGCAGCGGCAAGCTGGGCGTGATGGATTATTACCAGATGCAGAACGTGATCTCCGACACGCACATGCGCGACGCCATTGCCGGACAGGACGGCGCTGAAAAGAGCGCCGCCGAAAAGAAGCAGTAATGGCGCGCGCCTTCGAAGGGAAGTGAGCGCCTGATGGAAACCATCTGGCTGATCCTGATATTGGCCGGCATCGCCGTTTTCACCTTCTCCGACAAAAAGAAGCGCGGCGCGCGAAACGCCGCGCCGCTCCCGCCCACGGAGCCGGAGCCGGAGCTGGCCGACGAGGACGAGGAATTCGAAGCGGAATTCGGCGGCGAGGGACATTCCCTGCCGTCCGAGGCGCCGCCCACAGAAGACGCCGCTGCCGCCGCGCTGGACGCCGCGCCGATCGAGGGCACGCACGAAGGCGAGGGCGAAAGCGACGCCGAGCATTCGGCGCATCTCGAAAAAATTGCTCAGGCCGAAGCCCGCTGCCGCGCCGGACGCGAGGCCGAGGCCGCGCGCATTGAGCGAAACCGCCAGCGCCTGCGCGACGCGGTAATCATGCGCGAGGTGCTGGATAAACCCGTATCGCTGCGCGCGCGCCGGCGGTAAAGTCAAGCAACCCGGAGCCTGCTGTGGAAAAAACTCCGCAGCAGGCTTCGTTTGATGTACAGAGATCACAAGCTCCAGCCTCGCGACAGACTCGAGTACGCTTGCAGCGGAGCGCGCCGATGAACCCTGCTATTAAAATATCACAATTTTACCCCAATTCCATGCGGTGCCGCCACGCGCGGGCAGTTGAAACGCACACTCAAAGCGGGTATAATATATGCGTATGCCTATAAAGCACATTTTTTCAAACCAAAGTACGAAAGGAAGGTTGTCTCTTGCCTGAATATTATTCCTCCGGCCGCGAACCGCGCCGATATAATGATGATGGCCGCGTGCGCGAGGGTATTTCCCGCAGTGCGGCGCGCCCGTCCGCTCAGCGTCCCCAGGGATCCCGTCCTCAGGGGGCACGCCCGCAGAACCGTCGGCCGCAGGGCGCGCGTCCGTCCGGCCAGCGCCCGCCGCAGGGTCGTCGTCCCGCGCCGCGCAGGCGCAAAAAGCGCGTAAATCCACTGATGATCGGCGTTGCCGTGCTGGTCGTTATCGCCGTCATCGTATTGATCGCGACACTCGGCGGCGGTCGCCGCGGCGGCACGCAGACCACCGTGGAAAACACCGCGCAGCCCACGTCCATTCCCGTAGACGTAACGCAGGTGCAGAGCGCCGACGCCAATGGCACGGCGACGCAGGCAGATCCGGCCGCAGACAATATCGCCGCGACCGGCGATAATACCGAATTGCAGACGCTGCCCGCTGAGGAGCGCATCAGCGTCGACGATCTGAGCATCAACACCTCGCTGCCGGACACCTGGCTGAACATCCTGCTGCTGGGGTCGGACGAACGTGTGGAAAATGAAGCCGCGCGTACCGACGCGATGATCATCTGCTCCATCAACCGCGAAACCGGCGCGGTCAAGCTCACCTCCATCATGCGCGATACCTCCGTTGAAATCACGGATGCAGGCAAGCACAACGGCACCTACCGCATCAACGACATGAACTTCTACGGCGGCCCTGAATACGCCATGAAGGTCGTAAACGAAAAGCTGGAAATGAACATTCAGGATTATGTGATCGTGAATTTCTTCGGCTTCCAGAAGATCGCGCAGGCGCTGGGCGGCATCGACGTGGACATCACCGAGGAGGAAATGAACGAAATCAACAAGAAGGCCGTCGATCAGGCCTGGATCGGCTACAATGCGGGCGTCGATGAGTCCGACCAGATCAACGAATATCTGACCACCTACGGCGCAAACACGCACCTGAACGGACGCCAGACGCTGGCCTACGCCCGCGTCCGCAGCATAGACAGTGACTTCGCCCGCACCGAGCGCCAGCGCACTGTGATCAAAAAGCTCACGGAAAAGCTGCGCGGCAAGTCGATCGTCGAGATCACCGCGCTGGCGGGAGAGCTTCTGTCCAACGTGAGCACCAACATGGATTTCGCCACCATCCTCGATATCGCGATGAAGGTGCTCGACAGCGGCACGACGAATATGGAGTCCATGCGTCTGCCTGTGAACAACACCTATACCCAGGAGCGCCGCGGCGACAAGGACATGTTCTTCGACATCGACTGGAAGACCAACGCGCTGGAGCTGTACAACTTCATTTATGAATAAGCGCTGAGATGCGATAAAGTGTGACTGGAGGTTCGAGAGGACTTCGGCCCTCTCGAGCTCTCCCCGGTTTTTTCGACAGACTGAAAACTCCCTGCTATGCAAACGGCGGGGAGCTTTTTTTCTGCCGAATTTCAAAAATGTGGAACCTTCTGCCATACCGCCCCGTCTAATACATGAAACCCAATAAAAGGAGATAATCACCATGAAGAAACAACTGGTCGTATGTCTGTTTGTACTGCTGATGCTCTGTGCCTTCGGCTCGGCGCTGGCCGAACATAAGATCGAAGCCACCGGCGAGACCTGCCCCGGCGGCACCTATACGCTGGTAGACAAAAACGCTACCCAGCACAAGGTACACTGCGATCTCTGCGACACGGATTTCTGGGAGGATCATTCGTCCACCACTGCGGCTACCTGCACCAAGAAGGCAGTGTGCGATTTCTGCGGAACCGAATTCGGCGAGCTCGCCCAGCACGATCTCGTGCCTCATGAGGGCAAGGCGCCCACCTGCACCGAGGCCGGCTGGAAGGAATATTACACCTGCAACAACTGCGATTACACCACCTACGAGGAGCTTCCCGCAGCGCACGATTACACCGAAAAGGTAGTTG
>CAKUOX010000033.1 GCA_934670175.1 uncultured Clostridia bacterium
TGACCTTGTCCCTTGTTTTTTGGGGACTGTTTTCAATCCTCCTTTTCCGGAATTTGCGCAACTTATTGTACCTTATCAACAGGAGAGGCCTCTTTTTTGACATCGGTATCATATTCAGTGTTAGTAATCTCGGATTTTGTATAACGCTCATCCAGCAGGTCAATAAAGCGTTCCACATGAACATATGTCTGCAACTCTATGGTATTGTTGCTTTCATTCACAACAAACATTCCTCGCCAGCGTTCGACACTAGAAATTCTCTCAATAAGGTTGCCGGGCGTCATGAGCAAGACTTTAGAATCAACAATACGCATTAGCTTTTTTGCGTATTTGGGCTGTCCATTTCCTCTGTTGATATACTCCGACAATTTGTCCGGATTGGACACAAAGCCTCGTTTACTGACTCGTGTGATTGTTCTTTCAGCAGTTGCCCGGATATAGTCTTGAAAGCCAAAGGACTTCTGCATCAGAGGAATATTGCTGGTAATGATATTGTTATCCAACACAACAAGATCGATCTTCTTTGAGATGGTTAGCAGGCTCTCTTTTTGTTCATGAAAAACAATGTTGTTCTCAAAGTGCATGATTCGCGCCATCAGATGTGTTTTTTTCTTGTTGGGTACCAACACAGCCCACAGGTGTTGATAAAGCCATAGTGTTACACTTTGCTTGCGATATGCGAAGGCTATACCGGTTGCGTCTTGAAGATCGGCATCGCAAAAGTCTTGCGAATCGTCTGATAAAAACGAGAACGGAGCGTAGTCCTGCTCTGTTTGCGGGATAACATACATCTTTTGTTGGCGATCCGCGACAGAGGCGACAGGAGCATATTCTACGTCTGGGTGAACGTATTTTTCTGCCAGCACTTCAAGCAGCATGTTTTTGATTTGTTTCTTGAAACTGACCTCATCTTCACCGTCAGCAAGATTGTCCTGAAGAATAATTCTCCGCAAGCGTGGTGATCCCTTCGTTACAAGATACGCCTCAAAACCACACTGATCAGCTTCCTGACAAAATGAAGAGAGCACCTCTTTGGCATTCTCATGGTTAACATGATTGTTTTGCATTTTCTCCTCCTGCTTAATCGTTGTAAATCAGAAACACATCATCAGCGATATACTTGCGTTTGATTGGGGTCTCATGTGCGACAGGCTTACCGTGGGTTATACCGATGAACTCCTTATCTGTGTAAGGCTGGAGATCTTGCGCGGGGTTGAGCACTTTAAAAGTACAAACCCTATAGCCAAGAAGTGTTAGAATCGGGTTCTGGTAAAACAAGTTTGAGCGTATAAGCAGACGCAAAACCAACACAAGCATTGTCATGAAGAAAATGAATTCCCTCATCCCAGTTACTTCATCAACAAGTAACGGAAGCACGAATGATACAAGAAAAGAAATTCCTACGTCCTTCTTATCATCGCACACGACAATGTTTTCTCCCTTGCTTACGAAGCCGGAATGTTGGATTCCTCTAAACCCGAAAACAACAAGCACGGTCCTTGCCAGCCATAACAAACTAATTGCAACGATCACCATATCCCAAAATAACGGGTGTTTCATAGCATGCTGCACCGCTTTCAGCCCATCTGTCTGCACCGCTGAGAAGAATTTCGCGATCAACGCAGGCATCCTCCAGTATATGTGCTTAATAAACAGTAGAAAGAACAAAGGGGAAAACGACTGGAGCACAAGGCTCTTTTTTAGCTTGGGATTCTCTTTCAAGATGAGCTCCTTTCCGCAGTGCGCAATGAGGAGATGACTAGAAATGTGAGCGGATACCTTGCGAGTCTGTTAACCAGCTGCTCTTTCTGTATAGTTGAAAATGTCATAACCAAGTAACGACTTCAACAAAAGACTTATATTGGTGTAGCGACCAAGGGAGTTATTTCCTCGCTTCAGCATCGCCCAGGAATCTTCATAAGACAGGTCCTTAATCGCTGCAGTATCGTTTTTGAGGAAGCCGACAAAATCATCCACGCTATTGCCGTATTGTCTTGCGAAGATGTCTGCACGGTATACTTTCGTATACCTGTCCAGATTTCGGTCATTTACGGTGAAATGGTCAAGATTACACGAGAAGTAATACAAGGCATACGGTACGGTATGTGGTTTGGTTGTTGGCTTGTTTCCGCGCCCTGTATCGACGAAATTCTGGATTGAAAAGCCGTCCTTCTGGAATGCCAGCAGTGCGTCTATATTGTCGCGCTTCCTGGCATTTCGTTCACGGATCTTGTCCGGATCATTCGCAAGTATGGAGGCATCCTCATAGATTGGATGTAGAAGTGGTGTATCAGCATCGGCTTGCAGAATTTGCGTATCGTCGATATATACACCGTCGATATAGATGATGTGGACAATCTCTGCAATGTATTTTGGCATGAGAGAATGGTCATCCAAGCAAGGCATGACAATGAGCTTGTTCATAAGCATGTGCAACTTATCAGGACACACACCAAGGCGGGAGGTGATATCGCCTCCTTCTGTATCATTCTCATTCTTGATACGAGCAAACAAAACATTGACATCTTCACCATATTTCGCTTCAAAGGCTTCTGTCAGAGAAACATACAGGGCAATTTCGTCAGATTGCCCTTCAACAATCACCATGACTACTTGGCGACGGGGTTTGCTGGAGTTGCTTTTTCTCTTAGCCATTGTGCGTCCCTGCCTTTCGAAGAGCGGCGATGATCTTGTGTTTTTTTGTCGCCTTGTACACTTCTTCGTCCTGTTCGTTCATCTGAATCTCACGAAAATACAGATTGCGCAGATTGTTCGATGCCCCAACATTTTTCATGTGGATGTACCTGTTGTTAGGGTTCGTGGTAGTAAAGCAGATGAACTTCTTATCCAGCACTTCCAGCGGACGCAAATTGTGGGACGTGAAAATAAGCTGACCTTTACCTGAATCGGCAAAGATCTGAAGAAGTTCGCCAAGTAAGTATTCAAAGATACCGGCATCCAGTTCATCAATCGCGATAGTTACGGAACGCTGGTTATATGCAGTGATGATCAGACTCATGACGCTGATAATTTTTCTTACACCGTCAGATTCACATCGCACGGGTAATTTTCTATCGCCGCGCCTTACAACCAATTCAATGCTTTTTCCTTCGCGACCGTCATCAAGCATTGCAGGGCCAAGCTCTTCTACAGAGATACTCATGCCTGGGACGAACTGAGGGAGAACTTCGCCGATAGGATCGACAACAGCCTTCAGCTTTTCCAGCATAGCATTGGAAATGATGTTGGTACCAACTGTATTGATCACTACATCATCCCAAGCGTTGAGCGTATACAGCGGCAACATCATATTTGATCTGATAGCTGCCATAGACTTTGTATCAACGACAGCAAGATAATGACGACCGAAATAGTTGAGTCCCAGCAGCACTTCAAGATATGTACTGTGTGTCTCCTGTTGAGTGAACAGTTCCAAAGTGTCACTCATGAAAATAAAGGAAGTAGAACGTTCACTAGCAAGCTGTTTGTTTACTAGGAGTTTGACATTGTTTTCTTTATTTACTTCATAGAACAGCTTTCGCTTGGTCGACGGGCCAAAGGCAATTGCTTCTGTCGAAGTATCAATAGCAGGTAACATCTTTTTATTCTCGCCATCAATCTCGCCACCGATCTTCAGCGTCTCGTTGTAGACGCGAACTTTACGACGGATCACCTGTTTGCTAAAAAGGCCATCAAACGCTTCAGCTATCTCGCTTTCGCGTTTTGACAGTTCTGCAGTCTCATAAACAGCCAAACAAAAAGAATAGACAACTTTTCTTACTATAATGTGCTCCACAGGGTATTGGAGATCAAAAGTAAACTCCAATTCAGCATGGTCAGAGCCAGCGGCAATGCAATCAGAGTACAAAAACGAAATCCGCTTTCCGCTCAACAAGGATTTGAGGATAGAAAGCGCTTCAATGAATGCAGTTTTACCTGAACCATTCTGGCCGTAGATGCCTAACACATCTGCTGTTGTATCCAACGGAACAAACTGCTTGCTGCAGTCAAAAACAACCTCGCCGTATCCTACACTCTTGAAGTTCCGAAGGATGGCTTTGTGCAATCTGACTGTTGGTAGTCTTTCACCATGCTCAGGCTTAAATAAACTCATATGTATTCTCCGTTCGTATACATTCTATGAAGCAGCAACCTCGGCACGATGCAGGGGCTACTGTTGCAGGTTGCTTAGGCTTCGATACATGGGCGATTGACCTTTTGAATCGAAACTCGGCGCTTTTCGAAGCTTATCTCGTATCCACACGCATAGGTGAGACCGAGCGCGCCCAATCCGGTAGCGGCAGTGATCGCAAATGCAGCGACGACGTCATGACCATCCATCTTAGCCAGCAGGTTCAACAGGGCTTCTTTCATAGACACACCTCCATCATTTTCAAGTTTATTATACAGGAATGTACACAATGTGTCAATAGCAACTCTTGATTTCAAATATAAAATTCTATATTTAATGTTGCTTGCCGCAAATCGGCGCCTAAAACCCGTTCAGCCTGAGCAATTAGTGTGCTTAGTTTTAGGTCCAATGCTTCGGCAATCCTCCATAGAGTACGGAGAATTTGCTCCCTCAAAAGATGGGAAACCGTGAAAACAGCTTTTGATTATTACCCATACGTTAGCGCTCACTGTATCGTTATATGAGTGCAGACACACCCTCTCCAGTTTTTGCTAAAATCCTTCAGATTTTCGGGCGCAAAAACTGCAAAGAAACGATTTTTGCTCTGGAAAATGAGATTTTCCGCCACAAAAATCGCCCCGTGCCCACCGTACACGCTGCTGGGCACGATTGAGAGCCCGAGAGGACTTCGACCCTCTCGAGCTCTCCCGGGTTTTTCGACAGACTGAGAGCAGGCAAGCGCCTGCTCTCAGGCTGTCCAATCCTATTCTATTTCCCCTGCCCCGCCATCATTTCAAACAGCGGCGCGTTGCTTGCGTAGGCGCGGCGATAGATCTCATAGCCCGCGTCGTAGACCGCCCTGTTTTCACGTCTGGGTTCCACGCAGCCGGGCGCGAAGCGCACCTCCGCCGCGCACGCCTCCTTCAGCGACGCATATTCGCCGCAGGCCACCTGCGCGCAGATGATCGCGCCGAGCGCGGCCTCCTCGTGCGTCTCTGTGGCGTAGAGGGGCATGCCCAGCACGTCGGCCATAATCTGCCCCCACACGGCGCTGCGCGCACCGCCGCCGGAGAGGATCACCCGATCCACCGGCAGCTCCATGCCGCGGATGATCTCCAGCGAGTCGCGCAGCGAATACGCCACGCCCTCCAGTACGGCGCGCTCCATTTCCGCGCGCGTATGCCCGAGCGTGAGCCCGATAAACGCGCCGCGCGCGCGTTCATTCATGTGCGGCGTGCGCTCGCCGGTCAGATACGGCAAAAACACCAGCCCGCCCGCGCCGGGCGCAGTCTGCTGCGCCGCTGCATGCATTGCCACATAATCGCGGGTACCAAGCACCTTTTCATTGAACCAGTTCGCGGCCAGACAGGCATTGAGCACCGCGCCCATCACATACCATACGCCCTGGGGCGCGTGGCAGAAGGTGTGCGTGCGCAGCTGCGGATCGTATACCGGTCTGGCGGCTGTGACGAACAGCTGGCCGGAAGTGCCCAGATTCAGCGAGCTCTGTCCCGGATCCAGCAGGCCATTGCCCACCGCCTGCATCGGCTGATCTCCGCCGCCAAACGCCACAGGCGTGCCCTCGGCAAGCCCCGTTTCCATAGCGGCGCGCGCCGTGACGCGGCCGGCGATCTCGTATGGCAGGTGCGCGGCGTCCGGCAGGATCGCCTCATCTACGTCGATGACGGACAGCAGCTCGCGGCTCCAGCGCATACGAATGCCGTCGTACATCAGCGTGCTGCATGCGTCGGTCGGCTCGGTGCCGAGCTCGCCGCACAGCCTGAAGCGCAGGTAATCCTTGGGCAGAAGCGCATACCTCAGCTTCGCATACAGCTCGGGTCGGTTTTCGCGCACCCACATCAGCGAAAGTGCCTGAAAGCCGGAGTGCACCTGATTCTGCACCCACTGACCCAGCCTTTCCATGCCCACGGCTTCCATGACCCTCTTCTTCTGCGCGGCGGCACGGCCGTCGCAGTGAATGATCGCCGGTGCCAGCACGCGCTTTTCGGCGTCCAGCATCACCAGCCCGTGCATCTGTCCGGAAAAGCCGATGCCCTTGATGGACGCCGGCGCAGCGTTCGCCGCCCGCAGTGCCGCAGGCACAGCCGCGCACAGCGCCGCGTACCACGCTTCCGGATCCTGCTCGGCATAGCCGGGCGACGGGATCGAAAGCGGGTATTCGCAATAGCCGCTGCCCTGAATGCTGCCCCTTTCATCGGCCAGCACGGCCTTTAAACCGGTGGTGCCCAGATCTATCCCCAGATAATTCGGCATGTTCCAGGCTCATCTCCTCAATTTGTATTTTGCACATCGTCGCCTCTTCAAGGCCATATTCTTATTATAACAAAAATGTATTCGAAATATCAAGTGCAAATATACAGGAAGCAAGTGGGCAGGAAAGCTAGAAAATGCGGAAACCCTCTCGAGCTCTCTGGGTGGGCTTCCACAGGCAGAAAGTGGCGGTCGGAATTGCTTCCAACCGCCACTTTCGCGCCTAATACCTGTTTTTGCTTATTTCAGCCTTTCAAAATCATCCGCGCCATGCTTGCACAGCGGGCAGATGTAATCCTCGGGCAGCGTGTCGCCCTCGTACACATAGCCGCAGATTCTGCACACCCAGCCGGAGCTTTCCGCCTCGCGCGGCCGCGGTCTGGGCTTGATGTGATCGAAGTAGTAGGCATAGGTCAGGCTGGGCGCATCGGAGAGCACCCGCGCCTCGGTCACGTCGGCGATAAAGAGCGTGTGCGTGCCGCAATCGCGCGCCTCGACCACCTTGCCGGAGATAACGGCGTTCGCGTATTCGTTGAGATACACCAGCCCGTTTTCACCGGTGCGGATCTCGCAGCGATTGCCGTCAAACTTATCGGTATCGCGGCCGGAATGGAAGCCGAACTGCTCAAAGAGCGCAAACGGCGCGGCGGTGGTGAGCACAGACAGGCTGAAAACGCCGGTCTTAGCGATCATGTCGTGGGTGTAATTCGCCTTGTTTACGGCAATGGAGATGCGGCGGGGCGTATCGGTGAGCTGCTGCGCGGTATTGATGATGCAGCCATTGTGCCGCCCGCCGTCCTCGGCGGTGAGCAGGAACAGGCCGTAGCTCAGCTTGAACAGCGCGTTCGGATCCACGGTCTCGGGCCTGGCGTCGCGCTGCGCCGCCTGCGGCATGGACTGGACGATCGCATCGGCCAGCTGATCGATCTGCTCGAGCTGATTCTCCTTCAGCGCGCTGCGAATGCTCAGGTGTTCGCCGATGAACTCCGTGCCCTTCAGCTTCGCCAGTGCGCCGCGCATCAGCCCCGCGCTGGTGGGCGCCCAGGAGCCGTTTTCGACCAGCGCCACGCGGCGGTTCTGCAGGTTGTGATTTACCAGATCGTTCACCAGGTTCTCCATGCTGATGAAGATGCCCGCATTGTAGGTGGGCGCGGCCAGCACGAGATGGCTGAAGCGGAAGGCGTCGGCCAGGACATAGGACGGGTGCGTGTGCGACACGTCGTACACCTTTACCTTCACGCCGCGCTCGACCAGCTTGCCCGCCAGAATGTTCACGGCGTTTTCGGTGTGCCCATACACGGACGCATAGCCCAGCAGCACGCCGTTTTCCTCGGGCTGATAGCTCGCCCAGTGCAGGTATTTGTCGATGAAATCGCCGATATTGCGGCGCCATACGAAGCCGTGGAGCGGACAGATCATGTCGATCTGGATGGTCGAGGCCTTCTTCAGCACGGCCTTCACCTGCGTGCCGTACTTGCCGACGATGTTGGTGTAGTAGCGGCGCGCCTCGTCCATGTAGTCGCGCTCAAAATCCACCTCATCTGCGAAGGTATAGCCGTCCATCGCACCGAAGGTGCCGAAGGCGTCCGCCGAGAAGAGGATCCTGTGCGTGATCTCGTAGCTCATCATTACCTCCGGCCAGTGCACCATTGGCGCCATCACGAAGGTGAACTGCATTTTGCCGGTGGAGAGCACGTCGCCCTCCTTCACGATCTGGCAGCGCGCGGCGGTGTCCAGCCCGAAATAATTCTTCAGCATCGCCTCGATCTTCGCGTTGCACACGATGCGGCATTCCGGATAGCGGCGCGCGACCTCGCCCACCGTGGCGGCATGGTCGGGCTCCATGTGGTTTACGACCAGGTAATCCAGCTTCCGCCCCGCCAGCACATGCTCCAGATTCTCAAAATACTGCGCCGCGACGGATTGATCCACCGCGTCCATCACCAGCGTCTCTTCATCGTCGATAAAGTAGCTGTTGTAGGAAACGCCCCTGGGAATGGGATATACGCTCTCAAACAGCGCAAGCCGCCTGTCCTCGCCGCCGATCCAGCTGATGCCATCCGTTACTTTTTTAATGCAATACATGTATTCGCCCTCATTTCCTGCGTTGTAATGATCTAAAAGCTCGGGTACTGTTCCATATATAAACGCAGCGAGCCGATTTTAAACAGCCCGCCGCATATTTTTATCAATGCTTCGACGTCCAGGTGGATGGCCAGAGCGTGAGCAGCAGCGGGAAGATCTCCAGCCTGCCCAGCAGCATCGCCAGCGAAAGCACCGCCTTGGACAGCAGCGAATAGCCCGCGTAGCTGGCGGCAGGGCCGGCGGCGCCAAGCGCGGGGCCGATATTGTTGAAGCAGGAGATCGTGGCCGCCAGGTTGGTTTCCGTGTCAAATGCGTCCAGCGAGAGCAGCAGCCACACCGCCGCCATGCAGATAATGTAAATGGCGAAATAATTGCCCACCGATTTCTGCGTCGCAACATCCACGGTCTTGCCTTCGAAGCGCACGGAGCTGACGGAGCGCGGGTGCAGCAGCTTGCGAACCTCGCCGCCGATCATCTTAAACAGCATCACCGCGCGGCTCACCTTCAGGCCGCCGCCTGTGGAGCCCGCGCACGCGCCCACCAGCATCAACAGCAGCAGCAGCACCTTGGAAAACTGCGGCCAGAGGTTAAAGTCGGCGGTAGTGTAGCCGGTGGTGGTCATGATGGAGGACACCTGAAACGCCGAATGCCGCACCGCATCGGCGACGCTGCCGTATATCGGGAAGATATTAATGGCGATCATCGCCGTGCTCGCCAGCGCGATCGCACTGTAATACCAGCATTCGGAGCACTGCGCCGCCGCGCGGAATTTGCGCGCCAGCAGCAGATAATACAGATTGAAATTCACGCCGAAGAGGAACATGAACACCGTAATGACCCACTGAAGATACGGGCTGTAGCTCGCTATGCTGTCGCGCTTGATGCCAAAGCCGCCGGTTCCGGCGGTGCCGAAGGCGTGCAGCACGCTTTCAAACAACGGCATGCCGCCCGCCACCAGCAGCACGATCTGCACCAGCGTCATCGCCACATAGATCTTATAGAGGATGCTGGCCGTATCGCGCGCGCGCGGCAGCAGCTTGCCCACCACGGGGCCGGGCATTTCCGCGCGCATGATGTGGATAGAGCGATCGGACATGTTCGGCACCAGCGCCATGATGAACACCAGCACGCCCATGCCGCCCACCCAATGGGTAAAGCTGCGCCAGAAGAGCAGACCGCGGCTCATGGCCTCCACATCGGTCAGGATCGACGCGCCGGTGGTCGTAAAGCCGCTGACCGTTTCAAAAAAAGCGTCGATATAATTCGGTATCTCACCGCTGATTACAAACGGCAGCGCGCCCACGGCGGAAACCGCCAGCCAGGCCATGGCGACGGTCACAAAGCCCTCGCGCGCGTAGATCACGCTGCTGTCCGGACGGTTGAGCACCTGCAGCGCCAGCCCGACGCCCAGCGCAATGGCCGCTGAGATCAATATCGCGCCCACGCAGCTTTCGCCGTAGAGCACCGCCACAATCGCGGGCAGCGCCAGCATGGCCGCCTCGAACTTGAGCATCAGCCCAAGCGTATTCAATACCATTTTTCGATTCATCTTTGTATAACACCGCCCTCTCGCGCGGTCTTTGATTTACAGCAGAATATCCTTCAGATCGTGGATGTAATGCCCCGCCGTCATCACGATCACGCGATCGTCCGGCTGGATCACGTCCGTACCGGAGGGAATCACCGCGCGGCGATTGCGCAGTATGCCCGCGATCAGCACGCCGGGCTTGAACTGCAAATCCTTCAGCGGCACGTTCAGATGGCCAAAATCGCTCTCCACGCGGAATTCCAACGCCTCGGCACGGCCATCCATCAGCTTGTAGAGCGTTTCCATATTGCTGCCCATGGAATTTTGCAGCGCGCGGGCGTAGCGCGTAAGCACATTGGAGCTGGTATGGCGCGGTGAAATGCGGCTGTCCAGCCCCAGCTTGTCGGCAATGGCGCCCAGCTCGTCGCGGTTGACCTTGGAGACCACCTTCGGCACGCCCAGGTTGGAGGCGAAGAAGGCGATCAGTATATTTTCTTCATCCATGCCCGTCAGCGCCGCGAAGGCGTCCATGGATCGGATGCCCTCCTCCAGCAGCAGCTCCTGCTGTGCCCCGTCGCCGCAGATCACCACCGCGTCCCCCAGCTTTTCGCTGATCTCGCGGCAGCGCTTCTTGTCCTGCTCAATGATCTTCACGTTCGTGCCGCTGCTGGCGAGCATCCGCGCCAGATAGAACGCCATGCGGCTCGCACCCAGCAGCATCACGTTGCGCGCCTGCTTTTGCAGTATGCCCAGCTCGCGCAGCAGGCGCTGAATCTCCGTGGGCGAGGCGGTGAGCTCCACGCGGTCGCCCGCCTGAAGCGTGCAGCCGCCGTCGGGAATGAACACCTCGTCGCCGCGCTGCACCGCGCAGACCAGGAATTTCGCCTGAAAGCGCTTGCGCAGCTCCGAAAGCGGCACATTCAGCAGCTTTGAATCGTCCTTGAGCCGCAGCTCCACCATTTCAAAATAGCGGCGTGAGAAGTATTCGATCTTCACGGCGCTGGGCAGCTTGAGCACATGGTAGAGCTCCTGCGCCGCCAGCAGATCCGGATTGAACGAAAGGGAAATATCCAGCTGCTGGCGCATGAAGGCCAGGCTGCGATCGTTGTACTGCGGGCTGCGAATGCGCGCCACAGTGTGCTTCGCGCCCATCCTTTTGGCCAGAAAGCAGCTGAGCATGTTCAGCTCGTCCGAGCAGGTGGTCGCCACGAACAGCTCCGCCTCCTGCACGCCCGCCTCCGCCAGCGTATCGCAGTCGGTGCCGCTGCCGCAGACACACATGCCGTCGTAGATATTCGAAATCTCGGTGATCACCGCAGGGTCGTTGTCCACCGCCACGATGTCGTGCCCCTCCGCAAGCAGGCTGGCAAGAACAGTGGTGCCGATCTTGCCGCAGCCAACGATGACAATATTCATAAACCTGAAGCATCCTTCTTTGTTCGTGTAATTATGGAATCCGCTCCCATTATATGACGGCGAAGCGGATATTTCCAGTGCAATTTGCCGGGAAACAGCATCTCGGCCGACAAATTAGCGGAGAATTATCATTCCCTGAGCGCCGCGCGCGCCGCCTCCGGCAGCTGCTGGGCGATCTCCGCCAGCAGCGCGTCCAGCCGCGCCTGCGTGCGCGCCTCTGCGCGCAGCGTAATCTGCTGCGCGGTCACGGATTTGCGGATCAGGAACCAGCAATCCGGAAAATCAGCGCGCACGCCGTCCAGATGGCTGATGGCCGCGCCCTGCGCCCGCGCCGCCGCTTCCACTCTGTCCAGCCAGGACTGCTGCTCGGCGTAGGGGCAGAACACGCGGATATCGGGCGTGATCGGCGGGCATACGATTTCCCCCGCCATTTCGCCCAGCGTGCGTCCTCCCTGCGCGATCAGCTGCGCCATGAACAGCGCGGCAAACAGGCCGTCATCATAGCCCAGCTCTCCAAAGAAGAAATGGCCACTGACCTCGCCCGCCACCGCCGCGCCGTTATCCAGAAAGCGCTTCTTGATAAATGCGTGGCCGCTGCGCTCGGGCATGGGCGTGCCGCCCATGCGCAGGATCGTATCGCGCACGATGGACGAGGATTTCTGATCGTAGACTACCGGCGTGGGCTTATCCTTCAGCAGCGCGCCCACGAACAGCGCCAGCGCCTTTTCATTCTGCACCGGCTCGCCGCGCTCATCCAGAAATACCGCGCGGTCGCCGTCGCCGTCAAAGGCCACGCCGAAGTCCGCGCCGCTCTCGCGCACGGCTTTACTGGTATTGCCCAGACAGGTAAAGTCCGCCGGATTGGGCGAACGATCCGGAAAGCTGCCGTCTGGATGGCAGCTCAGCTCGGTCACGCGGTAACCCGCGGCGCGAAACGCCTCGGGCGCAATGCGGCTCATCGCGCCGCAGCCCGCATCCACAAGCACATGCAGCGCTTTCGGCGCATGGAAGCGCGCCTTCATTGCCGCAAGGTATTCCCCCGCCGCGTCCCACGCCTCAAGCGTACCCGCCGCCTCGCGGAAGGCGCCATCTGCGACGATCTGCTTAAGGCGGTCGATGGTATCGCGCGTCACGGGCGTATCGCCGATCATGAATTTCACGCCGTTGTACTGCGGCGGGTTGTGGCTGGCGGTCACGGTCGCGCCCGCCTGCGCGGGCGTGTGCTTGAGTGCGAAATAGAGTGCGGGCGTGGGAATCGTACCCAGATCGACGACGTTTGCGCCGGAGGCCAGCAGGCCGTCCATCAGCGCCTTTTTCAGCTCGGGCGTGCTCAGGCGCACGTCGCCGCCCACCAGAATGCGACCCGGGCAGAGCGTCGCCAGCGCGCGCCCGATCCTGTAAACCTCTGCGGCAGTCAGCTCACTGCCGTATACGCCGCGAATATCGCAATCCTTATAAATGCTCATGTCAAACCTCCACACCATAAACGCGCCGTATGTCGCCGAGGAAGCGCGCGTAGATCTCGTCGTAGCGATCTGCCAGCGCCATATCCGGCTCCACGGCCTTGGCGCAGCGGATCATGCGCGCGGCAGTTCTTTCCAGGTCGCCGAAATAGTTGCTTGCCGCCAGCAGCGCCGAGCCCATCGCCGCGTCCACGGCCTCGGGCACGCGCATTTCTCTGCGCAGTATGGAGGCGCGGATCTTCAGCCACAGATCGCTGCGGCACGCGCCGCCTGTGGCGCAGATGCTTTCGCCCACGCGGCAGCCCAGCTTTTCCATGCGCTCCAGCGCCATGCGCTCGGCAAAGCCCACGCCCTCCATGATGGCGGGATAGAGCCTGCCGCCGGTCACATCGCCCATATAGAAGGCCTCGCAGTCCGGCAGCGTAAAGGGAAAGCGCTCGCCGCGTCCGGTAAGCGGATAGCAGCGCACGCCGGTGGGGATCAGCGCCTCGGACAGCGCGTTCATTTCATCAAAGCTCTTATCGCCCCGCGCACCGTTGAGCACGCGGCCGCCCAGGTTCGCCGCGCCGCCAAGCAGCCATTCGCCGCTGGGCAGCTTGTGGGAATAGCAGGCGCCGCTGGGGTCGATCACCAGCTTGCGCGTCGCACCCTTGAGCACGAAGGTGGTGCCGATAATGGACGCCCAGCGCCCATCGCCCACCGCGCCCGCCGCCAGCGCCGAGGCATAGCCGTCGGTAGAGCCGCCGGTCACGATGGCCGTTTCCGGAAGCCCCAGCTCGGCACAGGCCTCGGGCGTAATGTGCGCGATCGCCGTGCCGGGCGCCACGATGCGCGGCAGCTTCGCGCGCGCTATGCCCAGCTCCGTTTCATATTCCGCCGGCCAGCGGTTGTCGATCAGGTCGTAGCCGGTCTTGAGCGCGTTGGAATAATCGGAAACGGCATATTCGCCGCAGAGCATGCCCGCCACATAGTCCGCCTGATGCGCAAACACCCGCGTTTTGGCATAGACCTCGGGCAGCTCGTCGTGCACCCAGAGAATGCGCGGCAGCGAGAAGGACGCGCCGAAGCGATAGCCCATCTTCGCCTCGATGTGGCTCATCCCTTCATGGATGCGCGCGGCCTGCGCGCGCGCGCGCGGATCATTGTACATGATGCCATTGGTGAGCGGGCGCATGTCCTCGTCCAGGGGCACGATGGTGCCGCTGGTGCCGTCGATGGACACGGCCATGATCGCCTGCGGATTGGGCAGCGCATCCGTACAGGCGCGAATGGCGGCCTTCGCCGCGGCCAGCCAGTGTGCGGGCGACTGCTCGTACCAGCCCGCGTGCGCCGCGATGTTCAGCGTTTCAAATGCCACAGAATGCGCCGCGTGTATCCTGCCCATCTCATCGGCGACCACGCAGCGCGCGCCCTGCGTGCCAATATCTATTCCCATAAACAGCATAATGCGATCCAGCTCCTTTAATAAATGTTTCAAATATACCTCAATTATACCCGAAGCCGGCCCTTCCCGCAAGCGCAAATTGTTTTTTGCACATCCAGCTTTACAGACTGCGCCGCAATCGGGTATAATATAGGCACGACACACGGCATATAAAAACATATGGAAAGTGAGCGAAGAGCCTTGAAACCAAAGACGCGGCGAATCGGTCGGGAAGCGTGGCTGCTGATCTATGTCCCGATCTATCTGGCGTTGTTTTACCTGGTAGAGCATGTGATCACGGACAATTACTGGGTCTCCTACTGCCCGCTGGACGATAAAATTCCCTTCGTCCGCCAGTTCGTATTCATCTATGTGCTGTGGTATCCGCTGATGGCGGGCATGGCGCTGTGGCTGCTATGCCGCGACAGGCGCGCGTTTCTGCGCTACGGCTGGTCTGTCGCGGCGGGACTGACGCTGAGCATCGCGATATTCTTCATCTGGCCGAGCGGACAGAACCTGCGCCCCGCAGCCCTGCCGGAAAACGATTTGGCTTCCGTGCTGCTGCGCGCGATCTACGCCGCCGATACGAACACCAACGTGCTGCCGAGCATGCATGTCGTGGGCACGCTGGCAGCGGTGCGCGCGGCGTTCGAACCGGAATGCTTCGATAAAAAGCTGCCGCGCTGGGCAGTCGCCGCGCTGGGGCTTATGATTAACGCCTCCACGGTGCTCGTCAAGCAGCATTCGCTGCTGGATCTGCTGGCGGGTCTGGCGCTGTATCTGCTGATCTATCCGTTTATATATGTTCTGCCCGATAAGCTCCTGCGCAGGAAGGCATAGGAACCATCGGCGCGACTGCTGTTGGCATCCTTGCAGCCCGCGCAGCCGCTTCGCAGTTTTTTGATCCTCGCACTGCAAAGGAAAGCCTTCGATCCGCACCCTCGATTCGCAGTGAATCGAAGTGGGGCAGCAGATCGAAGGCTTCTTTCATATTATATTCTTACCCCAGCGCGGCAACCATTTCGGCGATGCGCGCTTCATCGGGGCGCATGGCGGCGATGGTATCCTCGAGCAGTCTGTCCAGCTCCCAGCCGAGCATTTCCGCGCCGCGGCGAATGACGTCGCGCGAACAGCCGGCGGCGAATTTTTTGTCCTTGAATTTCTTCTTCAGGCTGCTCAGCTCCATATCGCCGACGCTGTGGCTGGGGCGCATGCGCGCCGCCGCGCCGATCAGGCCGGTCAGCTCGTCCGCGGCAAAGAGCACCTTTTCCATTTCCAGCTCGGGCGCCACATCCGCGCACAGCCCGTAGCCGTGGCTGACGATGGCGTGGATCATCTCCTCGGAAACACCCGCCTCGGCGAGCAGCTCCGGCGCCTTGACGCAGTGCTGCTCGGGATAGAGCTCAAAATCGACGTCGTGCAAAAGCCCCACGATGCCCCAGAAATCCACCTCGTCGCCGTAGCCGAGCTTTTCGGCATACCAGCGCATCACGCCCTCCACGGTGAGCGCATGCTGGATATGAAAGGGTTCATGGTTGTACTTCAGGAGCAGCGTCCAGGCCTGTTCCCGAGTGATACTGCTGGTCAGCATGGTCATTCATCTCCCTAGTTCTTGTTGCTGGTCGCGCGCAGGGTCACGTCGTGGTAGCCGCCCTCGACGATGCTGACGGAGGAAACCAGCGTGAGCTTGGCGTTCTCCTGAAGCGCGGGGATGCTGGTAACGCCGCAGTTGCACATGGTGGACTTGACCTTATACAGGCTCTTTTCCACATTGTCATGCAGGGAACCGGCGTAGGTGACGTAGGAATCCACGCCCTCCTCAAAGTTGAGCTTGGCCTTGCCGCCCAGATCGTAGCGCTGCCAGTTGCGCGCGCGGTTGGAGCCCTCGCCCCAGTATTCCTTGACGTAGGAACCGTTGACCATCAGCTTCTGAGTCGGGCTCTCATCGAAGCGGGCGAAATAGCGGCCCAGCATGATGAAGTCCGCGCCCATTGCCAGCGCCAGCGTCATGTGATAATCGTGCACGATGCCGCCGTCGGAGCAGATCGGCACGTATATGCCGGTGGTAGCGTAGTATTCGTCGCGCGCGGCGGCGACCTCGATCAGCGCGCTGGCCTGGCCGCGGCCGATGCCCTTGGTCTCGCGCGTGATGCAGATGGAGCCGCCGCCGATGCCGATCTTGACAAAATCCGCGCCCGCCTTGGCCAGGAACATGAAGCCGTCGCGATCAACCACATTGCCCGCGCCAACCTTGACAGTATCGCCGTAGCGCTCGCGAATGAAGCGAATGGTCTTCTCCTGCCAGCAGGTATAGCCCTCGGAGGAATCGATGCACAGCACGTCCGCGCCCGCATCGATCAGCGCGGGAACGCGCGTCTCGTAGTCCTTGGTGTTGATGCCCGCGCCCACCATGTAGCTCTTCTTGCTGTCCAGCAGCTCGAGCGGGCTCTCCTTATGCTGGGTATAGTCCTTGCGGAACACGAAATACATCAGCTTGCCCTGGTCGTCCACGATGGGCAGACTGTTGAGCTTGTGCTCCCAGATGATGTCGTTGGCTTCCTTCAGCGTGGTGCCCGCAGGCGCAGTGACCAGCTTTTCCAGCGGCGTCATGAAGCTGGAGACCTTTTCGGTGGTCTCCATGCGGGATACGCGGTAATCGCGGCTGGTGACCACGCCGAGCAGGCGGCCGTCGGGCCTGCCGTCTTCGGTAACGGCGATGGTGGAATGGCCGAACTCCTCCACCAGCTCCAGCACGTCCCTGAGCGTCTGATCCGGACGCACGTTGGAATCGCTGACCACGAAGCCGGATTTGTAGTTCTTCACGCGGGCGACCATCGCCGCCTCATCCTCGATGCTCTGCGAGCCGTAGATGAAGGACATGCCGCCTTCGCGCGCCAGCGCAATGGCCATGGTGTCGTTGGAGACCGACTGCATGATCGCCGATACCAGCGGAATATTCAGGTTGATCGGACATTCCTCTTCACCCTTGCGGAATTTGACCAGCGGGGTTTTCAGCGTCACGTTTGACGGAACGCAATCCTCGGAGGTGTAGCCAGGGATCAGCAGGTACTCACTGAAGGTATGGGAGGGTTCACTGATATAATGCGCCATCGTACATCGCTCCTTGCAAAAGTATATTTGAATTATCATATCATTCCGAAGGTTTTTTTGCATCATATTCGCGTTAATGTTGAAGGACAAAAACCATCAAGGCTGTGTGAAGCGCGGCTTTCATGCGGGCGCATGCGGAACAGATCGATTTTTTCTACCGGCGGCAGGATTTTCGGCCTCCGTGAACGAAATAGAGCAGGGACAGATCATGCCGGAGGGGATAAAAATTGGATATGGAAAGATGCCTGTTTCAGGTAAACGGGCTCGAGATAAGCGCGGCGTTTCCCACCGCCGACCGCGATGACATCTACCTGCCGCTGCTGCGCAGGCTGACCGCCCTGCAGCGCGAAAGGGGACGGCGCATCGCCGTGTTTCTGGCCGCGCCTCCGGCGGCGGGCAAGAGCACGCTGTGCCGGTATCTGGAGCTGCTGTCGCGGCGCGAGGCGGGGCTTTCGGCGGTGCAGTGCGTGGGCATCGACGGCTTTCACTACACCAACGCCTATCTGGAAGGCCATTCCATCGTAAGGGACGGTGTAAGTATCCCGCTGCGAAGGATCAAGGGCGCGCCGGAGACCTACGATGTAGCGCGGCTGGGCGCGCTGCTGGAAACGCTGGATCAGCCCGGGCAGCTCTGGCCGGAATACGACCGGCGCATTCACGACCCGATAGACGGGGCAATCGAGATCCGCGCGGACATCGTGGTGGTGGAGGGCAACTGGCTGCTGCTGGATGAAGCGCCCTGGTCCGCGCTGAAATGCGATTATTCCGTGTTTATTCGCGCGGGCGATCCGGCGCAGCTCGAGCGCATCGTAGCGCGGAAAATGATGGGCGGCTTTTCCGAGTCGACCGCCCGCGAATTTGTGAAGAACAACGACTGGCCCAACATTCTATTCTGCATGGCGCACTCGCGCCGCGCAGATCTGAACCTGCGGCCGGGATCGAACGGCAGAATGGAGGTCATATTATAATATGAAAAAACTTGGATTCATCGGATTGGGCAACATGGGGCGCGCCATCTGCTCCGGCTTGATCGCAGGCGGCGCCGTCGCCGCCGAGGACATTTACGGCTACGCGCCCCACGCCGAGCGCCTGCACGCCTACGCCGGACAGACGGGCATTCACGCCTGCGCGAGCGCTGCGGAGGTCGTTCAGGCGTGCGACACGGTGCTCATCGCCGTCAAGCCGTATGTGATCGAAGGCGTGCTCGCCGAGCTTCGCGATGGTTTAAAGGGCAAGGCGCTGCTGAGCGTGGCGCTGGGCTATAACTGCCAAAGGCTTACCGCGCTGCTGGATCCCACGACGCGCGCGCAATTCATCATGCCCAACACGCCGGCGCTGGTGGGTGCGGGCATATTGCTGTTTGAACAGGAAAGCACGCTGCTGCCCGACGAGCGCGCCGAGATCATGGAAAAGTTCAAGGCGCTGGGCATGGTGGAGGAGCTGCCCTCGCGGCTGATGGGCGTCGGCGGCTCGATCTCCGGCTGCGGCCCCGCCTTCTGCGCCATGGCGATCGAGGCGCTGGCGGATGCAGGCGTGAAATACGGTCTGCCCCGCGCCACCGCTTACCGGCTGGCCTCAGGCGTGCTGGCGGGCACGGGCGAGCTGCAGCTGAAGACCGGCGACCACCCCGCCGCCATCAAGGACGGCGTATGCTCGCCCGCCGGCAGTACGATCCGCGGCGTGGAAGCGCTGGAAAAGCACGGACTGCGCACGGCGCTGATCGAGGCCGTGAACGCAACGCTGGAGGTAGGCTGAAGCGATGAATAACAAAGGCAACGCGCCGCTGCTGGACCTGGATTGCCTGCACTGCGCGCTCAACCAGGTGATCGACACCACGGAGCTGGCGGGCACGCCCGAACCGAAGCGCCGCGAAATCATGCAGCGCGCGCTGGAAATGCTGGCGTCTCAGGATATAAACCGCAACAATTGCGAAAGCATTGAAGGCATTTACCGCATGGTGACGCGCGAGATCGGCGTGGCGGATCCCTACCGCGAAACGCGCCTGTATTACGACCGCGAAATGCTGAAGCTGCTGCCGGACATGCGGCGGCATGTGCAGTCGAGCGCCGACCCGCTGATGGCGGCGGTGCGCGCGGCCATTGCCGGAAACCTGATCGACCTGGCGGCGCTGGGCGGCGAGGTGACGCTGGAGCGCGCGCTTGCCAAGCTGCACCAGATCGACAGCGAGCCCCTCGCCATCGACGACGGCGCGACGCTGAAGGCTGCGCTGTCGCAGGCGAAGACGCTGCTGGTGCTGGGCGACAACTGCGGCGAGATCGCCATGGATCGCCTGCTGATCGAGACCATACGCGCACTCTACCCCGACATCCGCGTGCAGTACGGCGTGCGCGGCAGCGCCGTCGTAAACGACGTGGTGCGCGAGGACGCCGAAGCCGTGGGCATGGCGGAGGTCGCCGAGGTCATCGACAACGGCGACTGCCTGCTCACCACCGATCTGAGCCGGACCAGTCCGGAATTTGACCGCGCCTTTTATGCAGCCGACCTGATCATCGGCAAGGGCATGGGCAATTACGAGGGACTGCACGGCTGCGATCGCGGCGGCATCTTCTTTTTGCTGATCGTGAAATGCCGCGCCATCGCCCGAATGACCGGCGCGCCGAAGGGCGGCATACTCTGCATGCGCAAGCGCGGCTGAAAAAACGCATAATTATACATATAATTTGTCTGTGCAGTCTGCAATTCTCCGATTTTCATCCGAGAATTGCAGACTGCTGTATTTCCGGCGTGGACGATTCAGGAAATTCCCGCTCAAACAATTAACATTCCGCAATACGCGGACACATGTCTTTTGTAAAATGTACAGATTCATGCATATCTGCGCCTTCAAGCCGGTATTCATGCCATACAGCCGCAAAATATGAATCATTCAATATTAATTAATTCATTTCAAGCACAGAAGTGACCGTGAGTGACGGATTATTCGCACCTTTCAGCGCACACTTCCTTCAAAAAAGTGCAAATTGGGGCTTGCAATTTCGCGAATACTTATGTATAATAACTCCATCATTTTTAGGAGGAAACGAACATGAAGAAAATCCTTGCTCTTGTATTGGCGCTCATGCTGGCGGTATCCGCCGCAGCGATGGCCGAAACCGTAAAGATCGGCGTGTTTGAACCGGCGTCCGGCGACAACGGCGCAGGCGGCAAGCAGGAAGTTATCGGTATTGAATATGCGAACAGCATCGTGCCCACCGTTGAAATCGACGGCAAGGAATACGATATTGAGCTGGTCATCGTAGATAACCAGTCCGCCACCGACAAGGCCGTTTCTGCGGCGCAGTCTCTGGTAGACTCGGACGTTTCCATCGTGCTGGGCTCCTACGGCTCCGGCGTGTCCATGGCGGGCGGCGAGGTCTTCGCGGCTGCTGAAATTCCGGCCATCGGCTGCTCCTGCACCAACCCGGGCGTGACCTCCCTGTGCGATTACTACTGGCGCGTCTGCTTCCTGGATCCCTTCCAGGGCACGGTCATGGCCAACTTCGCCAAGGACGAGTTTAACGCCAGCACGGCCTATGTGCTCACTCAGCTGGGCGACGACTACTCCACCGGTCTTGGCAACTACTTCGCCAAGGCGTTCGAAGCGCTGGGCGGCACGGTAATCGCCGAAACCTTCAACGAGGGCAACAGCGACTTCAGCGCCTACCTGACCACCGCCACCAATTCCGGCGCGGACGTCGTGTTCTGCCCCAGCAGCACCGTATCCGCCGCGCTGCTGATCAACCAGGCTGCCGCCGCGAACGTATCCTATCCGCTGCTCGCGGGCGATACCTGGGAATCCTCCGTTATCCTGGACGCCGCCAAGGGCAAGAACGTGACCGTGTGCGTGTCCACCTTCTTTGATGAGAAGGACGAGTCCTCCCCGAAGGCCGCCGAATTCGTATCCGGCTTCAAGGCCTGGCTGAACGCCAACCCCGCCAAGCTGACTGACAACGGCGGCAACGACATCGTGGCTGCGGTCTCCGCGCTGGGCTACGACGCCTACATGGTCGCAGTTGAGGCCATCAAGTCGGCCGGCTCCACCGTGGGCGCGGACATCGCGCTTGCGCTTCCGGACGTTTCCATCGAGGGCGTGACCGGCGCAATCTCCTTCGACGAGATCGGCGACGCCAAGAAGGACATGGCCTATATCAAGAAGGTCAACAACGAGTCCGGCGAATTCGAGTTCGTAAAGACCCAGTCCATTGCGGACGTTCAGGGCTGATCCCGCTTGAATTTCGACCGTTAAGGCGTTGAAATCCATGCCGAATCCGCGTTCTGCGCGGATTCGGCATGTCATGTTAATACGACGGAGGCTTTTCTATGTTCGATAAAATCTTGCCCTACCTGCTTTCCGGCATTTCCGTGGGCGGCCAATACGCGCTGATCGCCGTTGGCTACACCATGGTATACGGCATACTGCGGCTGATCAACTTCGCCCACGGCGATATTTTCACCGCGGCGGGCTTCTTCATGGTCTACATCGCCGCCTCGCTGCCGCTGTATATAGCGCTGCCGCTGGTGGTGATCCTCACGGTCATTCTGGGCTTCACGGTAGAGCGCGTGGCGTATAAGCCGCTGCGCAGCGCGCCGCGCATGTCCGTTATGATCTCCGCCATCGGCGTCAGCTACCTGCTGCAGAACCTGATGTGGTACGTCACGGGTGGCCTGGCCAAGCAGTATCCCGTTATTCCCTGGATCTCCGACACCGTCACCATCGGCTCGGCCGCCACGAAAATGGTCACGCTGGTCACGCCGGTGCTGACCATCGCGCTGGTGATCGCGCTGGTCGCGCTGATCCAGAAAACAAAGATCGGCATGGCCATGCGCGCCGTATCCAAGGATTTTGAAACCGCGAAGCTGATGGGCATCAAGATCAACTCCGTCATATCCGCCACGTTCATCATCGGCTCCTTTCTGGCGGCGATCGGCTCCGTGCTGTATTTCACCAATTACACCTCCGTCACGCCCACAATCGGCGCGATGCCCGGCCTGAAGGCCTTCGTCGCGGCGGTGTTCGGCGGCATCGGCTCGATCCCGGGCGCGGTCATCGGCGCGTTCGTAATCGGCATTTGCGAAAACATCATCAAGGCGCTGGGCTACACCACCTTCTCGGATGCTTTCACCTTCGCGCTGCTGATCGTGATACTGCTGTTCAAGCCCACGGGTCTGTTCGGTGAAAAGACTTCGGAAAAGGTTTAAGGGTGAGTCGCTATGAAGAAATCAACGAAAAACATCGTCAATATCGCGCTGCTGGCGCTGATGTTCGCGGCGGTCTATCTGATTGAAAGCGCGATGGGCGCGCGCTCCATGGCCGTAACCGTGCTGAAAAAGGGCGCGATCTACGCGCTGCTGGCGGTCTCCATGAACCTGCTCAACGGCTTTACCGGCCTGTTTTCGCTGGGTCAGGCGGGCTTTATGCTGGTGGGCGCCTACACCTACGCCGTGCTCACCATCCCGATGGCGAAGCGTATGGCGGTCTACCAGTATTACGAGGGCGGCGCCATCGGCTTTACTGCGCCGGTCGTCGTGGGCATACTGGCGGCGGGCGCGCTGGCGGCAATCCTTGCCGCGCTGATCGGCCTGCCGGTGCTGCGCTTAAAGAGCGACTATCTGGCCATCGCCACGCTGGGCTTCGCGGAGATCATCCGCGCCATCATTCAGTGGGACGCACTGGGCCCGATCACCAACGGCTCAAATCTGCTCAAGACCTACCCCACCTTCTCCACGGCGCTTCAGCCGTTCCTGGCGGCCACGATATGTATCGGTGCGATCGTGCTGCTGATCAATTCCACCTACGGCCGCGCGTTCAAGGCAATCCGCGATGATGAGATCGCCGCCGAGGCGATGGGCATAAACCTGTTCCATCACAAGCAGCTGGCCTTCGTGGTCTCCTCGTTCTTTGCGGGAATCGGCGGCGCGCTGCTGGCAATGTACCAGTCGTCGCTGCAGGCGAACGCCTTCAAATCCAGCATGACGTATGAGATCCTGCTGATCGTGGTCATCGGCGGCATGGGCTCCATCACGGGCAGCGTGCTGGCGAGCTTCCTGTTCGTGGCGTGCAGCGAATGGTGGCTGCGCTTCCTGGACAGCGAAACCTTCCTGTTCGGCGGAACGTTCAAGGTGCCGCTGCTGCGCTCGGGCTTCCGCATGGTGGTGTTCTCCATCATCATTATGATCGTGGTGCTGTTCTTCCGTAAGGGCATCATGGGCGAGCGCGAGCTGTGGGATCTGCTTGCGCCGAAGAAAAAGAGCAAACTGGCCGGAGGTGCAAAGCGATGAGCCGCAATGTATTGCATGTAGAAAACGTAACGATGCAGTTTGGCGGCGTCGTGGCGGTCAACAACCTGAGCATGGATGTCAACGAGGGCGAAATCGTGGCGCTGATCGGCCCGAACGGCGCCGGCAAGACCACGGCCTTCAAC
>CAKUOX010000034.1 GCA_934670175.1 uncultured Clostridia bacterium
CCGGCTTCCCGGCCAGCGACCCGGAAAACGCTGCACGTTTTCCTGATCGACATTCTATTACGATCGTCGCTGTCCGGTCAACGAAGCTCCGGCCAGCGACCCGGAAAAACGCTTTGCGTTTTCCTGATCGACATTCTATTGCGATCGTCGCTGTCCGGCTTCCCGGCCAGCGACCCGGAAAAACGCTGCACGTTTTCCTGATCGACATTCTATTGCGATCGTCGCTGTCGGTCAACGAAGCCGGGAAACACTTCACCTTTTCCTAATCCAATTATATCATAGAAGCGCGCAAAGCGCAAGGGGGCATGCGCGCTTTTACGCCGTTTTCAGCCGCAGGATCAGTTGGTAAAATACACCAGCTCTTCCTCCGGCGGGGCGGCGGGCTCGCGCTTTTCCTCAATGAGGATGAGCGCATCGCGGCCATGCAGCGGACTGAACGACGCCTCGGCCTTCGCGGTCAGGAAGATCCAGTCATTCGCGCCGGGCATTTTGTCCTGGTACCGGCAGAGGAAGCCGATGCCGCCAATGTCGTTGACGCAGCAGGTCATGGCGTGGCGGCCGAAAACGAAGCAGTGCTTGGGCATATCCTGCATGCGGAAGGCGCGGCCGCGGGCGCGGATCGACTTGCCGTCGTAGCGCTCGGGGTGCTCCATTGCGTCCAGATAGAAGATGCCAAAGTCCTTATCGCCGATCTCGATGGGCTGACGGTTGACGTCGTAGGGCAGATCCTCGTCGGAAACGCCGTCGTCCATGCTGCCGTCCGGATGCTCGAAGAAGATGCGGGCGGTGTTGTTCATGGCCAGCGCCGCGCGGCGCCACTTGCTCTTGGGCGTATCGTCCGAGCAGCGGTTGAAGATGATCAGGTCGCCCTCCTGAATGCCGTCCGCCATGTACTGGCGCATGTTCTTCAGGTACAGCTCGAAGGTGGTAGCGTCGATCAGGGTGATGATCTGCGCCAGCTCCCAGTTTTCCGGCTTTTTGGCGGAATACAGCGTGCTGAGCAGCCAGGTGGCGTTGTATTCGATCAACACGCGCTCGGGCCTGTATTTTTTGTCCAGCTGGATCAGCTTGTCTCCGGCCATGTCCTCAGGCGATTCGAGGTTCACCATCACCGTGTTGCACTTTTTCAGCAGCTCCGGTTCGTATTCTTCCTCGCCCTCCTCACAGACCAGCAGCAGCGTGCGCTCGCCCTCGGAAAAGCCCTCGTCGGTCAGCATTTCGCGCATGAACTTCGTCTTGCCGCTCTCCAGGAAGCCGGTCACAATATAAACAGCAGCGTCCATAGTATCCAGCGCTCCTTACAGCTTGAACAGCGCCTTGAGCGCCTCTTCGTTGATCTTCGTGCCGATCACGCACAGGCGGCCGGTGTAGTCGGCGCTGCCATAGCGAAGGTCGGCCTCGCCGGGCACATAGTCAAAGTGCAGCCAGCGGCCGTCCGTGAGCGGCAGGATGCCCTTTGCACGCAGAATCGGGCCATAGGTGCGCTCGTCCTCCAGCTTTTCCAGCGCCGCGCGAATATCGGCCTCTTCGAACTTCTTGGGCGTCTCCACGCCGATGTTCTGGAAGACCTCGTCCGCATGGTGGTGGCCGTGGTGGTCATGATGGCAGCCGCAGCCGCATTCGCCGTCGTGGTGATGGTGATGCTCATGCTCGTCATCGTCGTCGTCATCATCGTGATGATGGTGCTCGTGATCGCGGCAGCAGCATTCGCCGTCGTGATGGTGGTGATGCTCGTGCTCGTCGTCATCGTCATCATCGTGATGGTGGTGTTCATGATCGTGGCCGTGGCAGCAGCATTCATCGTCGTGGTGATGGTGAGGCTCGTGCTCGTCGTCATCATCGTCATCGTGATGGTGGTGCGCGTCGCCGTCGCTGAGCAGGCTCCTGGCGCTTTCGATCACCTCGAGCAGCTGATCGGCGGTCAGCTCGTCCCACGGGGTCGTGACGATGCGGGCGTGCGCGTTGTAGCCGCGCAGCAGCTCCACGCATTTTTCGATGCGATCCTCGCTGGCGGTCTGCGTGCGGCTGAGGATGATGGTTTCGGCGTTTTCGATCTGGTCAATGAAGAATTCGCCGAAGTTGCGCGCGTACATGCGGCATTTGCCAACGTCCGCTACGGTGGCGCTGCCCTCGAGCGTCAGCGCGTGATCCTCCATCAGCTCCGTAACGACCTTGCGAATGTCGGAGAGCTTGCCCACGCCGGAGGGCTCGATGATGATGCGGTCGGGATCATATTTTTCGATCAGTTCAGTCAGCGCCCTGTGGAAATCGCCCACCAGCGTGCAGCAGATGCAGCCGGAGTTCAGCTCGGTGATCTGGATGCCGCTGTCCTTCATGAAGCCGCCGTCCACGCCCACTTCGCCGTATTCGTTTTCCAGCAATACCACTTTTTCATTTTTCAGCGAGCCGCCCAGCAGCTTTTTGATGAGCGTGGTTTTGCCCGCGCCGAGGAAACCGGAAATAATGTTGATTTTTGTCATGCTTAGTCACCTGTCCCAATGTACATTCCGGCCTGCTTCCAGCAGACCACTTCTATAATAGACCATGAAATTGCATTTGTCATGCGTATGGGGAAGAATTCACCAAATCATCATATTTCCCCCACATTCACGCGCGCCTGCGCCTGCGGTGAGCGCGAATGAGTCCGCGCAGCGCCAGCACCGCCAGCAGCCCCAGCAGCGCGCCGCCGCTGTCGATCAGCATGTCGCGAAGCTCGCAGCTGCGCCCATCGGCAAAGCGCTGGCTGTATTCGTTTGCCGCCGCCATCAGCGCGCAGCTCAGCGCCGCAGCCAGGGCGCCGCGCCACGGCCTGCGCGCCGTTCGCATCATTGCCAGCGTCAGCAGGAAGCCCTCCACCGCAAAGATGCCAAAGTGCGCGAGCTTGCGCAGCGCCGGTTCAAGCGCCGCAGGCTGAAGGTGCAGAAAGCGGAAGAGGTGCAGCACAATTCTGGTGAACCAGCCGCTGAGCGCGCTGGAATCCACGCCCGATTGCGTGGACAGGAAGAACAGCACGCCGATCCACAGGATCGCCGCGACCCACAGTGCGGCGGTCAGCGCTGAGGAATGATGTCGTTTGCTCAAAATGCAGCCTCCATAAAGGATTTTTATCCTCAATAATATGCTGCTTAGACGAAAAAAGCATGCCGCCGGCTGCATGGCTTACCAAAGATTAACAATTTGAAAGCCGAATTATCTGACATACATTTGACCTTACAGCGGTTTTGCATTTGACAGGCGCGCCCTATCATGATAGCCGTCGGAAGGAAAAAATCAGAAAAAGAGAGATCCGATGTTGAAAGGAGAAATTATGATGAAGAAGATTATCAGTATTCTGCTTACGGTGATTCTGGCCTGCGCGCTGAGCGTATCCGCGCTGGCAGACGGCAGCGTTTCGACCGACGGCTCCACCTCCATGGAAAAGGTGATCGGAGCGCTGGGCGAGTACTTTATGGAACAGAATCCGGGCGTGAGCTTTACCTACAACCCCACCGGCTCCGGCTCCGGCATCACCGCCGTGGCGGAGGGCCGCTGCGACATCGGCCTGTCCAGCCGCAGCCTGAAGGACGATGAAAAGGCGCAGGGTCTGCAGGAGACCGTGCTGGCGCTGGACGGCATCGCGATCATCGTCAATCCTGCCAATCCGGTAGCGGATCTCGACCTTGAGACCATCGCGAAGATCTACACGGGCGAGATCACCAACTGGAAGGACGTCGGCGGCGACGACGGCGAGATCGTGGTCATCGGCCGCGAGGCCGGCAGCGGCACGCGCGACGGCTTCGAATCCATCACCGATACCAAGGACGCCTGCGCCTATCGTCAGGAGCTGACCTCGACCGGCGACGTGATCGCCACCGTGGCGCAGAACCCGAACGCCATTGGCTACGCCTCCCTGGCCGCCATCAAGGACAGCGTGAAGGCGCTGAGCGTGAACGGCGTGGTGCCCAGCGAGGAGACCGTGAAGGACGGCAGCTACCTGGTGCAGCGCCCCTTCGTGCTGGTCACCCGTACGGACGAAGCGCTGAGCGCGGACGCACAGAAGTTCTTCGACTTCGCCACCTCCGCCGACGCGGCTGAGATCATCGCCGCTGCGGGCGCGGTTGCGGTCGCGGAATAAAGCCGGACAGGCAAAATGGCAGTGGACGGGGAAGCGAGCTTCCCCGTCCACTTGCTTGTCAAAAGTTTTTTTGACAAGCTAAGGAGCGGCAACGCTCCTCATTTGTGTTTTGGGGCTTGCCGATAGGCCGGATACGGTGTACAATGGCGAAATGAGGGAGGCGACGGGTATGGAGATTATCGAGCCGATGGTATTGAGCGGACATGTGGCGCACGGACGCGGGCTGGGGCACCGTCACGGCTTTCCCACGGCGAACCTGTGCCTTGACGCGGGGCAGACGCTGCCGCGCGCGGGGGTATATGCCTCCGAGGCGGAGATCGGCGGGCGGCTGTACGCAGGCATCACCAACGTCGGCACGCGTCCCACGGCGGACGATTCGCCGGAGGTCACCGTGGAGACCTGGTTTCCCGACCTCACCGCAGACCTGTACGGCCAGCCGCTGCGGCTGACGCTGCGCGCCTACCTGCGCGAGATACGGCGCTTTGCCGATCTGGACGCGCTCAAGCACCAGATCGACGCGGACTGCGAGGTCGTGCGCTCGGTGATCCGCGGCGCTTGACATTCCCTACACATCTGACATGGATTTGACATTTGCCGGATTCCTGATTTGACAGAAAGTTGATATGATATTCCCGAAAACCGGAGCGGCGCGCATGCCGCTGGCGGGAGGAGGGAGCGCAGGTGAAGCGCGGAAAGCATGGCTTTGAAACGGCGGTGCACGGCATATTCCTGGTTTTGGGATTGATCACCGTGGGCTGCGTGCTTCTGATTACGGTCTATCTGGTGGCGGCGGGCATACCCGCCATACGGGAGATCGGTTTAACGAAATTTCTGTTTGGCAAAAAATGGGCGTCCACGGCGGCGGAGCCGTCCTTTGGCATACTGCCCTTCATATTGACCAGCGTGTACGGCACGGCGGGTGCGATGCTCATCGGCGTGCCGGTGGGTTTTTTGACGGCGGTGTATCTGGCCAAGGCCGCGCCGCCGCGCGTGCGCGCCGTGATGCAGAGCGCGGTGAGCCTGCTGGCGGGCATTCCTTCGGTGGTGTACGGCCTGGTGGGCATGCTGGTGCTGGTGCCGGGCATACGCCGCATCTTCGGCATCGCCGACGGCGCGAGCCTGCTGGCGGCGATGATCGTGCTGGCGATCATGATACTGCCGTCGATCATCAAGGTATCGGTGACGGCGCTGGAGGCCGTGCCCCGCGAATATGAGGACGCTTCGCTGGCGCTGGGCGCCACCCCGGTGGAGACCTGGTTCCGCGTATCGGTGCCGGCGGCGCGCAGCGGCGTCGCGGCGGCGGTGGTGCTGGGCGTGGGGCGCGCGATCGGCGAGGCCATGGCGGTGATGATGGTTTCAGGCAATGTGCCGAACATGCCGTCGCTGTTTCAGAGCGTGCGCTTCCTGACGACGGCGGTCGCCAGCGAAATGTCCTATGCGAGCGGGCTGCAGCGTCAGGCGCTGTTTTCCATTGCGCTGGTGCTGTTCCTGTTCATCATGCTGATCAACGCGGCGCTGAATTTCTTCCTCAAGCGCAGCAGGGAGGGCTGATATTTATGAAGAGCCGTATGCGGACGAAAAAGAAGGTCTATCTGGGACTGCTGCGGGCGCTGATGTATCTGGCCGCGGGGCTGACGGCGGCGCTGGTGCTGTTTCTGATCGTCTATGTGCTGATCAAGGGCGTGCCGAATATCTCCTGGGAGCTGCTGAGCACGAAGCCCAGCTACCTGAGCGGGTGCATCGGCATATTGCCGGATATATTGAACACGCTGTATGTGGTTGTGGCGACGCTGCTGATCGTGCTGCCGCTGGGCGTGGGCGCGGCGATCTATCTGACGGAATACGCCTCGAACCGCCGGCTGGCGGGCATGATCGAATATGCGGCGGAGACGCTTTCAGGCATACCGTCGATCATCTACGGCCTGGTGGGCATGCTGTTCTTCTGCCAGTTTCTGGATATGCAGACCTCGCTGCTGGCGGGCGCGCTGACGCTGGTAATCATGAACCTGCCCACGATTATGCGCACCACGCAGGAGAGCCTGAAAACGGTGCCGCAGAGTTACCGCGAGGGCGCGTTCGGCCTGGGCGCGGGCAAGTGGCGCGTGATCCACACGGTGGTGCTGCCCGGCTGCGTGGACGGCGTGATCACGGGCTGCATACTGACCGTGGGGCGCATTCTGGGCGAATCGGCGGCGCTGCTGTTCACGGCGGGCTTTGCCCACGCGCTCAACGGCTTCTTTGAGGGACTGGGCAGCGCGGGCGCGACGCTCACGGTGGCGCTGTATGTGTACGCCAAGGAGCAGGGCGAGTTCGGCGTGGCCTTCGCCATTGCGGCGATACTGATGGTGCTGACGCTGATAATCAATCTGGCGGCGGATCTGGTGGGGCGCTACTTTAAGCGGCGCAGAGAATTCTGATAGTGCGGAGGATAATGGAAAATATGAGCGATATTATATCGGTGAAGGATCTGTGCCTGTGGTACGGGCAGCATCAGGCGCTGAAGGACGTGAGCATCGAGATTCCCGAGAAGAGCATCACGGCGCTGATCGGCCCCTCGGGCTGCGGCAAATCGACCTTTCTGAAGACGCTGAACCGCATGAACGATCTGGTGCCGGACGTGAAGATCAGCGGCAGTGTGAAGTACAGGGATGAGGACATCTTCGCGCCGTCTGCGGACGTGAACGAGCTGCGGCGGCAGATCGGCATGGTGTTTCAGAAGCCGAATCCGTTTCCGATGAGCATCTACGACAACATTGCCTACGGCCCGCGCACCCACGGCATAAAATCCCGCGCGAAGCTGGATGACATTGTGGAGCGTTCGCTGCGCGGCGCAGCCATTTGGGACGAGGTGAAGGACAGGCTGAAAAAGAACGCGCTGGGGCTTTCCGGCGGCCAGCAGCAGCGCCTCTGCATCGCGCGGGCGCTGGCGGTGGAGCCGCAGGTATTGCTGATGGACGAGCCGACCAGCGCGCTCGACCCGATCTCCACCTCGAAGATCGAAGAGCTGGCCATGCAGCTGAAGGAGAAATACACGATCGTGATCGTGACGCACAACATGCAGCAGGCCGTGCGCATATCGGATTATACGGCGTTTTTCCTGCTGGGCGAGCTGGTGGAATGCGGCGGCACGGAGAAGCTGTTCTCCCAGCCGGAGGATAAGCGCACCGAGGACTATATTACGGGGAGGTTCGGTTGATGAGAAGCCGTTTTGACGAGCAGCTGGCGCTGCTGAATAATGAACTGATCGAGATGGGCGCGCTGTGCGAGGAAGTGATTACCATGGCGTCGCGCGCGCTGGCAAGCGGCGATACCGCGCTGGCGAAAAAGGTGGCGCCGCTGGATGCGGAGGTGGATCAGAAGGAACGCGCGATCGAATCCATGTGCCTGAAGCTGCTGCTGCAGCAGCAGCCCGTGGCGCGCGACCTGCGCCAGATCTCCGCTGCGCTGAAGATGATTACGGATATGGAGCGCATCGGCGATCAGGCCGAGGATATTGCCGAGATCATCTGTTTTCTGGATGGGCGGCACATTGAAAATGGCGATCTGCTGATCGAAATGGCAAAATCCGCTATAAAAATGGTCAACGACAGTGTAGATGCCTATGTAAAACATGATATAATGTTGGCAGAGAAGGTGATCGCGGACGACGATACGGTGGACGATTACTTTGACCAGGTGCGCGGCAGGCTGATTGAGCGCATCGCGAAGGACCCGTCCGACGGCGAATACGCGCTCGACCTGCTGATGATCGCCAAGTATTTTGAGCGCATCGGCGATCACGCGGTGAACATTGCCGAATGGGTGATCTTTTCCGTGACCGGCAAGCACAAGGAGGACTGAAAATGATCTGGTGCGTGGAGGATGACGCCAGCATACGCGACATTGAGGTATACGCCCTGCGATCCACGGGCTTTGAGGCGCGCGGCTTTGAGGACGGCGCGGCCTTCTGGGAGGCGCTGCAGCACGAGCAGCCGGAGCTGGTGGTGCTGGACGTGATGCTGCCGGGCGTGGACGGTGTGGAGCTGCTGCGGCGCATGAGGGCCGAGCCCGAGCTGCGCAGCATACCGGTGGTGATGGCCACGGCGCGCGACAGCGAAATGGACAAGATCCAGGGGCTGGACTGCGGCGCGGATTATTACCTGACCAAGCCGTTCGGCGTGATGGAGCTGGTCTCCTGCGTGAAGGCGGTGCTGCGGCGCTGCCAGCCGAAGCGGGAATCGCATGCGCTGAGCTGCGGCGGGCTGGTGCTGGATCCTGACGCGCACACCGTGACGGCGGACGGGCAGCGCGTGGTGCTCACCTACAAGGAATACGAGCTGCTGCGCCTGTTCCTGAGCAATCCGGGCATCGCCTTCACGCGCGATCAGCTGATGGATCGGGTGTGGGGCATGGATTACGGCGGGGAAACCCGCACGGTGGATACGCACATTCTGACGCTCAGGCAGAAGCTGGGCGGCTATGGGCGGCTGATTAAGACGGTGCGCAACGTGGGCTACAGGCTGGAGGCGGATGACAAGTGACAAAGAAGATATATCGAGCCATCGTGCTGGCGGCAACAGCCGTGCTGCTGGCGAGCCTGGTCATCATTATGGGCTGCCTTTACGGCTATTTTGGCAGCGTGCAGGAGACGATGCTGAAGGATCAGCTGACGATCGCTGCCGCGGGCGTGGAGGACGAGGGCCTGAGCTTTCTGGAAAAGCTGAGCTCCGACCGCTATCGCCTGACTTGGGTGGACGCGGACGGCAATGTGCTCTGCGACACGCAGGCGAAGGATCAATCGCTCGAAAACCATGCGGATCGTCCCGAGATCCGCGCGGCGCAGCTGACGGGGCAGGGCGAGAGCACGCGCTATTCCGCCACGCTGATGGAAAAGACGATGTATTACGCGCGTCGGCTGGACGACGGCACGGTGCTGCGCATCTCGGTCAGCCGCGCTACGGCGGGCGTATTGGCGCTGGGCATGTTCCAGCCGTTCGTGCTGGTGCTGCTGGCGGCGCTGGTGTTCTCCGGCGTGCTGGCCAGACGGCTGTCAAAGCACATCGTGGAGCCGCTGAACCAGCTGGATCTGGAGCATCCGCTGGAGAACAACGCCTACGAGGAGCTTTCGCCGCTGCTGGGGCGGATCAACCGCCAGCACCTGGAGATCAGGCGGCAGATGCAGCTGCTGAAGCAGCGCACGGATGAATTTGCGCAGATCATCGCCAGCATGCGCGAGGGACTGGTGCTGCTGGACGAGCGCGGCACGGTGCTGAGCATCAATTCGGCGGCCCGGGCGCTCTTTAATGCGGACGACGGCTGCGTCGGTCAGGACTTCCTGACCGTGGAGCGCAGCTACGACGTTTCCGCCGCCATCCATCGGGCGATGGAGGACGGCCATAGCGAGATCCGCTGCGAGCGGCAGGGGCGCGTGTATCAGTTCGACATCAGCCGCATCGATTCCGACGGCGCGGCGATGGGCGCGGTGCTGCTGGCGTTCGATATTACCGAGCAGGAATACGCCGAGCGCAACCGCCGTGAATTCACAGCCAACGTGTCCCACGAGCTGAAAACGCCGCTGCAGGGCATCATTGGCAGCGCGGAGCTGATCGAAAACGGCATGGTGACGCAGGCAGACATGCCGCGCTTCATCGGCCACATCCGAGACGAGGCGTCGCGGCTGGTGACGCTGATCGGCGATATTATCCGTTTGGCGCAGCTGGATGAGGGCGGCGAAATGCCGCGTGAGCAGATGAATCTGCTGGACGTGGCGGCCGAAGCGGCCGAGGGCGTGCGCGACGCGGCTGCGGCGCGGAAGATCAGCATGACGGTGAACGGCGACGCGCAGAAGATCGACGGCGTGCGGCGGCTGGTGTACGAGGTGATCTACAATCTGTGCGACAACGCCGTGAAATACAACCGCGAGGGCGGCGATGTGAAGGTCACCGTGGGCGGCGACGAGGCGTCGGCGTTCGTGGAGGTCGCCGATACGGGCATCGGCATCCCGCCCGAGGATCAGAGCCGCGTGTTCGAGCGCTTCTACCGCGTGGACAAGAGCCATTCCAAGGCGTCCGGCGGCACGGGGCTGGGGCTTTCCATCGTAAAGCACGCGGTGCAGTACCACGGCGGCAGGATCGAAATGCACAGCACGCCGGGGCAGGGCACGCGGATACGGGTGACATTCCCCAAATAACAGGATCGATAATGTGCTGCCGGAAAACGTCTCCGGCAGCACATTCAATTTGACTTATTTGACTTATGCTTGACATGGCAGGGATATTGGATTTGACATAGAATTGATAATATAGTACCGAAAGCAGAAGTGCTTTGGAAAGAGGGGATAGAATGAACGAAATAAACGAAATGAATGAACTGAGGAACCGAAAGGGCTTTATCTGCGATATGGACGGCGTGATCTACCATGGCAATAAGATCCTGCCCGGCGTGAAGGAATTTGTGGACTGGCTGTATCAGGAAAAGAAGAATTACCTGTTTCTGACCAATTCGTCCGAGCGCTCGCCCAAGGAATTGCAGCAGAAGCTCAAGCGTATGGGACTGGATGTGGACGAGAGCCACTTCTATACCAGCGCGCTGGCGACCGCCCGCTTTATCAGCAGCCAGGCGCCCGGATGCAGCGCCTATGTCATTGGCGGCGCGGGGCTGATCATGGCGCTGCACGACGAGGGCATCACCATGAACGACGTTGATCCCGACTATGTGGTCATCGGTGAGGGCAACACCTACAATTATGAAAACATCCTCAAGGCCGTGCGCCTGGTATCGCGTGGTGCGAAGCTGATCGGCACCAACAGCGATCTGACCGGCCCCTCCGAGGACGGCATTATTCCGGCGTGCCGCGCGATGATCTCGCCCATCGAAATGGCGACGGGTCAATCGGCGTATTTCATCGGCAAGCCGAATCCGCTGATGATGCGCACGGGACTGCGCATTTTGGGCGTGCATTCCGAGGAAGCCGTCATGGTGGGCGACCGGATGGATACGGACATTGTGGCCGGTATCGAAACGGGCCTCGAAACGGTGCTGGTGCTCTCCGGCGTCACGAGCGTGAACGATATTAAGAAGTTCCCGTATCGGCCGCGCATCGTGCTGAACGGCGTGGGCGATATTCCGGCGGGCGAGGCCGTGAAGCTGCAGTAAGCGCGGTAAAAAAATCAATATGTGGGAAGTCGGGTGAACGTATTTCGTCCGGCTGTTGTGTGTTTTCATTTTATCGGGTATTTTTATAAATATAAAGAGGCTCTGTTCGCCTTCGACCAGCGCCTGACCGGCGCGTGATCGCCCTTACAGGCGGCTCTGAAAGCCGACAGCCTTGCCGAGAATGCGAATGGAATCGCATTCCTCGAGCGTAAATATCATCGGCGCGTAGCGTGGATTCTCCGAGATCAGCTGCACGCCGTTTTTTATGTGGTAGACGCGCTTGAGCGTGGCTTCGCCGTCCACCACCACGGCGGCGATTTCGCCGTCGTCCACGTCGTCCTGCGAACGGATGAACACCAGGTCGCCGCTGTGGATACGCGCGCCGATCATGCTGTCGCCGCGAATGCGCAGCGCAAAATCACAGCCGAGCGAATCGTCGCAGTAAACCAGCTCGGCGTCCTCATCCGCGTAGATGGGCGCGCCCGCAGCGATCTCGCCCAGCAGCGGCAGCGCGCGGCGATGCACGGGCATCAGGTCATCCGCATTGCGAATGCGGCAGCCCAGCTTTTCCGCAGGACTGTAAAACAGCTCCACGGGGCAATCCATCGCGTCCGCCAGCTTTTTCAGCGTCGCGCCCGTGGGGTTTTTTGTTTCGCCATTGAGCAGCTTGTTCAGCGTGCCCTTCGGCACGCCGGAACGGCTGGACAGCTGATCGGTGGTCAAACCGTTTTCGGTTTTGAGCTTGGTCAGTATCTCCCGAAGTTCCATGGCCGCATCTCCTATTCTATTGAGAACTGAAAACATTATAAACCATGTTCACCGCTTTTTCAAGGGGATATATAACCGTATACGGTAAATTTTTTTATAAAAAGGGCTTGACAACGCCCGAATTCGGGTATATACTTCCGTCATAACCGAAAACGGTTAATTGATGCGAGGGGGAGGCGAAAAGAATGGGAAAGAGAGCAGGCAGGCTGACGGAACGCCAGCGGCGATTTGCGGATCTGTATCTGAAGCTGGGCAACGCTGCCGAGGCGGCCGAGCAGGCGGGCTTCAAGCGCAGCTATGCGCAGGGGGCAAAGCGTCAGGCAGCGGTGCAGGATTATTTGCGCGAGCGATTGGAGGCGATACGAATGGCGAATGTGGCGGATGCGAACGAGGTGCTGGAATTCCTTTCGGCGGTGATGCGCGGCGAGCTGGAGGGCGATAAGTCCGACCGGAGCGCGGCGTCGCGCATGAAGGCGGCGGAGATGCTGGGCAAGCGTCTGGGCGTATTCAGCGAAGCGGCGGCTGTGGCTGCGGCGCCGGTGGTGCTGGTGGACGATATTCCCGATCAGGCCGCGCCGTGCAGCTGAGCCGCGTTGTCGCGCCGGCGTTTTTTCCGATCCATGCGGACATCCGCGCCGGACGGCACCGCGAATACCTGTTGGGCGGCGGACGCGGGTCGGCAAAATCCAGCTTTGCTTCGCTGGAAATGCTGATCTGCCTGCTTCGCTGGCCGGACGCGAACGCGGTGGTGTACCGCAAGGTTGCGGCGACACTCAGACGCTCGGTGTTTGAACAGGCGCTGTGGGCGGCGCAGATGCTGGGCATTGCGCAGGCGTTTGAGACGCGCCTGGATCCGCCGGAGCTGATCCGGCGGGACACGGGTCAGCGCATCCTGTTTCGCGGTGCGGACGATCCGGGCAAATCCAAATCGCTGAAGCTGGCGAAGGGCGTGTTTCGCTACCTGTGGTTCGAAGAGGCGTCGGAATTTTCCGGCATGCAGGATATACGCACGATCCGCGCATCGGTGCTGCGCGGGGTGGATCGGGCGGTCGCGGTGCTGACCTACAATCCGCCGGAATCGGCGGCCAACTGGCTCAATGCCGAAGCGCGCGTGCCGGTGGATGGGCGGCTGACGCACCACAGCGATTACCGGATGCTGCCGGCTTCGTGGCTGGGCGAGAGCTTTCTGGCCGAGGCCGAGGCGCTGCGGCGCTCAAACGAGCGCGCGTGGCGGCACATGTATCTGGGGGAGGCGGTGGGGAGCGGCGGTCAGGTGTTTGATAATCTTTCGCTGAGGACGATCGGCAGCGATGAGCTGCTCGCCGGTCGCCCGCTGAATGGCCTGGATTTCGGCTTCGCGGTGGATCCGGACGCTTTTATCCGCGTTTACTGCGACGCGAAGCGGCGAAGGCTGTTCGTGGCGGAGGAGTTCTTCGGCGTGCGCACGCCGACGGACCGCCTGGCCGCCGAGGTGGCGGCGCGTGCGGGTACGGAAACGGTGCACTGCGACAGCGCCGACCCGCGCATGATACAGGAGCTGCGCGCGCGCGGCGTGGCGGCGGTGGGCGCGAAGAAGGGCGCGGGCAGCGTGCGCGAGGGCATACGCTTTTTGCAGGATCTGACGGAGATCGTGATCGATCCGAAGAAATGCCCGAATGCCGCGCGCGAGTTTTCCTGCTATGAATACGAGCGCGACGCCTGGGGCAACTGCCGCGCCGACTGTCCGGATAAAAACAACCACCTGATCGACGCGGTGCGCTACGCGCTGGAGGATATGATCCGGCGGCGCGGCGCGCGCACGGTGGATCGGGCGCAGCTGGGGATTTGATTAAAGGCACTACCGCACAATTCAGCGGCGCGTCGGGCGATACCTTTTCCGCCATCTGCGGCATGCAGATTTCTCGATTTACCTCCAGTAAACCTTCGAAATTTGCATTTGCATCTGACGAAAAATCCATTCGCCGGCCGACCACCTCATTTGTGCGGTATTGCCCAAATGGAGGATGAGAATGATCACCATACCCGAAATGGAATTTCAGGGCGGCCTGCCGGACGGCGGGCTGCTTGCCGGATGTCTGCGCCAGCAGCTGGCCGGTGCTGGCCGACTGGCGCGGCTCTACGCCTATTATCGCGGCGAGCACGACATACAGGGGCGCGTGCGCGGCGCGGGCCTGCCCAACTTGAAGCTGGCGCATGCCTACCCGCGCTATATCTCCACGATGGCGTCGGGTTATCTGATCGGCGATCCGGTGCGCTACGAGGCGCCCGGGCAGGAGGAGGCGCTTGCGGCGCTGCTGCGCGCCTATGGCGGCTGCGCCATCGACAGCGTGGACGCGGAGCTGGCGCGCGCCGCCAGTATCTGCGGCAAGGGCGTGGAGCTGCTCTATGCCGATGAGCGCGCCCGTCCCTGCGCCGCCTGTCTGGACGCGCGCAGCGCCTTCGTGATCTACGACGACAGCGTGGAAAACAGGCCGCTGCTGGGCATGAGCTACATGCAGGTGCGCCTGCCGGACGGGCAGCTGGCGGGCTACCGCGTGCAGGTGTACACCGACAGCAGCGTGCTGACATATCGAGAGACCTCGCTGGCGGAGGCGCGCTTTGAAACGCCGGTGCGCGTGGAGCCGCATTATTTTGGCTGTGTGCCGTTGATCGAGTACTGGAACGACGAGGCCGAGCATGGCGATTTTGAGGATGTGATCGGCCTGATTGACGCCTACGATCTGCTGCAGTCCGACCGGATGAACGACAAGCAGCAGTTCGTGGACGCGCTGCTGGTGCTTTACGGCTGCACGCTGGAGACGGATGAACGCGGGCGAACGCCCGGCCAGCAGCTGCGCGAGGACAAGGCGCTGTCCCTGCCCGACAGCGACGCGCGCGCCGAATGGCTCTGCAAGCAGCTCAACGAGGCCGATGCGGAGATCCTGCGCACCGCCATTTGCTCGGACATCCACAAGATGAGCCTTGTGCCCGACCTGACCGACGCACAGTTTGCCGGCAATTCCAGCGGCGTGGCCATGCGCTACAAGCTGCTGGGGCTGGAGCAGCTGACCAAGATCAAGGAGCGCTGGTTTCGCGAGGGGCTGCGGGCGCGGCTGAAGGGCTTTGCGCATTTTCTGGCCTGCCGCGGCGAAAAGCCGCTGAATGCGGACGGCGTGCAGATGATCTTCTCCCGCGCGCTGCCGGTCAACGAGCTGGAATGCGCGCAGACGCTGAGCGAGCTGAAGGATATTCTGCCGCAGGCGGAGCTGGCGCGGCGGGCGATGAGCATGGCGGGAAGGCGCTAGCGCGGCGGACGACTGTTTGCGCGCATGGCGCGTTTACAGATACGGTTGCCCGTGCCGGAGGTGCGCGGCGCGGGCGGAAAGGAGTTTTTAGTGGAAGAGCACATTGAGGTTCAGACCCAGGCACAGGCTGCGGCGGCGGTAAGCCCCGCGCAGGATTTTGACGCGCTGCTGCGGGAGAAGGACTTCCAGTCGGAGTTCGACCGAAGGGTATCCCGCGCTCTGGAGGCTGCACGCGGCAGGTGGGCGCAGGAGACGGAGCGGAAGCTCGAACAGGCGCGCGCCGAGGCCGAGGCGATGGCGCGCATGAGCGGCGAGGAGCGCATGGCGCACGATTATGCCCGCCGCGAGGCGGAGCTGCAGGCGCGCGAGGCGGAGATCGGCCGCAGGGAGCTGCGCGCGGAGGCGGCGCGGCTGCTGCAGGAGCGGGCGCTTCCCGCGGAGCTGATGGATGCGCTGAATTACGACAGCGCCGAGGGCGTTGCCCGCAGCGTGGACGCCGCCGAGCGCGCCTTTCGCGAGGCTGTGCAGCAGGGCGTGCGCGAACGCATGCGCGGCATGACGCCCGTCAAGGCGCATGCCGCATGTGAAACGGATTCGGACGACGAGTATTACCGCGCGCGCTTTGCCCTTCATGGTGCGGAACGCTGAAGGACGCCGCGCGCAGCAGCAACGAAAAAGGAGGATAATCGATCATGGCCAATACGCTTGTAACCCTTAAGGAGATCGCGCGGCAGGCGCTGCCGCAGCTGATCGACAATCTGGTGTTTCCCAATCTCTGCTATCGCGATTTTTCCGATGAATTTCACGATCTGGGCGACCGCGTGAAGGTGCGCAAACCCAGCGTGTTTACCGCGCAGGAATTCAGCGCTGCCGACGGCGTGGCGTATCAGGATTTCTGTGAGGACGCGGTGGATGTGGCGCTCGACCATATCGCCACGGTGGACGCGCGTGCGACCGCCGTCGAGAGCGCTACCGGCATCGACGATCTGAACCGCGCCTTCATTCAGCCCGCGGCGGCGGCGCTGGCGGAAAAGATCAACGCCGATGGGCTTGCGCTCTATGCCGACGTTCCCTATTGCTGCGGCACGGCGGGCACGACGCCCGGCGAGCTTGCCGACCTGGCTGCCGCGCGCCGTGCGCTGAACGTTCAGAAGGCGCCCGCAAGCAGCCGCGTGGCGGTGTGGGATCCCGAAGCGGACGCGAAGTTTACCCAGCTTGCGGCGCTGGTGAACGCCGAAAAGGCCGGCTCCAGTCAGGCGCTGCGCGAGGGCGCGATCGGCCGCGTGTACGGCATGGACAATTATATGAGCCAGGCGGTGCGCCAGCATGCGACCGGCATTACCGCAGCGACTGCAGTGAAGGTCAATGGCGTGGTGACGGCGGGCGCGCGGCAGCTTTCCATCGACGGCACCGCGCTCACCGGCAGGCTGGTGAAGGGCGATCTGCTGAAGATCGGCGGCGGAAGCTATGTGGTGACGCAGGACAGCGCAGCTGCCGCCGGCAATGCGATCGCGGGCGTTCAGGTCTATCCCGCGCTGCCCGAGCTCGCTGATAATATGGAGGTTACGCTGGTGGGCAGCCACACGGCGAACCTGGCGTTCCATCCGATGGCGTTCGCCTACGTTACCCGCCCGCTGATCGATCCGGACGGGCAGGGCGTGGCCAGCTATGTCACCAGCTTCAACGGCATTTCCCTTCGCGTGACCAAGGGCTACGATCAGCAGTACAAGCGCAGCATCTATTCCATGGATGTGCTCTACGGCTTTAAGACCGTGTACCCTGAGCTGGCAGTGCGCGTGCTGGGCTGACGGGCATGCTGGCGAGACTGAAGCGCCGCCTGCCCGACGCGAAGGACGAGGCGCTGCTAAGCGAGCTGCTGGAGGCCGCAGGCGAAATGATACGGGCGTATACGGGGCGGGACGCCGTGCCTGAGGCGCTGCGCGGCGCACAGATTGAGGTGGCGGCTATGCTTTACAACCGCATGGGCATGGAGGGCGAATCCACGCACGAAGAGGGCGCGCTGCACCGCCGCGCGGACAGTCTGCCGGAATACCTGAAGCGGCAGCTGAACCCGTATCGGCTGGCGAGGACGGTGGTCTGAATGCGGCTGCACGAGCGAACGCTCAAGGAGGTGCGCATCGCTGCGCGCAGGCCGGAGACCGATGCTCTGGGCGGTCAGGCCGAGGGCTTTTCCGCCGAAGAACAGATTCTTCGGGCGTGCCTTTTGCCGGAGGACGGCGGCTTGAAGCGCACGGACGGCGGCATGGTCTCATCCGCGCGCATTCGGCTGCTGCTGCCTGCGGACGCGGCGGTGCACGCGGGCGACGGCGCTTATGTGGATGGCAGGGCGTATCTGGTGGAGGCGGTGCAGCCGTGGACGGCGCATCAGGAGGCGATATGCCGTTTGTTGCCCTGAGGCACGACATGGCGGCGCTGGCGCGGCGCTTTGCGGAAATGCCGGATCGGCTCGAGCAGGGGCTCGCGGAGGCGGTCGCCGCCTCCGCGAGCCAGACGGCGCAGTTGGCGCGCAGCCTTGTGCCGGTGGACAGCGGCGAATTGCGCGCCAGTATTTCCGCCGCGTCGGAGCGCAGGCTGGACGCGCGCGTGACGGCGAACGCGCCATACGCCGCCATGGTGGAATACGGCACATCAAAAATGGCCGCGCGCAGCTATATGCTGCCTGCGGCGCAGGCCGCAGCCGAGCCGTTTTTTGAAGCGGCGGCGCGTGCGGCGGGGGAGGCGATGAAGTGATCACGCTGAAGGAACGGGTGTGCGGCGCGCTTTCAGGCGCGTGTGCGCGGGTGATATATGGGCGGCCGGCGGCGATGCGCGCATTGCCGGCGCTCTGCTGGCGCGAGAGCCAGAACCGCCGCCACGCACAGGCGGACGGCGCGGAATACCTGGCGGAACTGAACTACACGCTGGATATTTTCGCACAGTCGCCCGCAGAGGCGGGCGGGATCGCCGCGAAGGCCGACGAACGCATGCGCGGCGCGGGCTTCAGGCGCGAGAGCGCGGCGGACTTTTTCGAATCGGACGCGCAGATCTGCCGCGTGAGCCTGCGCTATCGGGCGCTGGCGGATACGGAGGGCAATGTATATCAGTAAAAAATGATATTAAAACGGAAATGGAGGAATGAAATATGGCGGCGACCAGAGCGCAGGGAACGACCCTGAAAATGAAGGTCGGCAGCGGTGCGCAGCAGAGCGTGGGCAGGCTCACCTCCGTCGGCGAGATCGAGCCTGAGGCCGAGGAGGTGGACGTGACGACGCTAGAATCTACCGGCGGCTACCGCGAATACATACAGGGCTTTCGCGACAGCGGCGAGGTGGTGCTGGAGGGCTATCACGATGCGGGCGACGCGGGGCAGAAGGTTGTGCGCAGCGCGTTCGCCTCGGGCTCGAAGTGTGAATTCGAGGTCGACTTTCCGGACGGCACGAAGGCGGAATTTTCCGGCTTTATCAAGAAGCATTCCATCGGCTCGGCGGAGGTGGACGGCGCGATCGGTTTTGGCGCGGTGATTCGCGTGAGCGGGCCGGTGACGGTGACGGAGGCGAGCTGAAGGGATGGAGAGGCACGTTGAGATTGCAGGCAGGGCATATCGACTCTGCTATTCGATGAACGCGCTGTGTGCGCTGGAGGAACGCGCGGGCGGCGCGCTGGACGGGCTGATGGATCGCCAGTTTTCCGCCGTGCGGCTGCTGCTCTGGGGCGCGCTGCTGCGCTATCAGCCGGAGATCACGCTGGCGGGCGCGGGCGATATTATCGACGCGCATTTATCCGGCGGCGGCAGGCTGGATGAGATCGTGGAGATCTGCGCCGCAGCGCTGGCGGAAGCGGGCTTTTTCGGCCCCGACGAAATGTGAGCGCGGGCGGCGTTCGCCGCGCGGCGCAGGCCATGATCCATCAGGCGGCGGAGGCGGGGCTTAGTCAGGCGAATGCGCTGGGCGATATGACCCCGCGCGAGATCGATCGCCTGTTTCGCGCGGAGGCGGCGCGCAGGCGGGCATGGATGCAGCGGGCGGATCTGATGGCGTTCCTGGTCGGACATTATGCCGCGCTGGCGGTGCATGCGCCCAGGCGCTATCCGCGCCGCCCGAATGCCGTGCGCGAGGTGGGGCGGCGGATGCCGCCGGAGGAAATGAAGCGGTTCTTTGTGGATATGGCGGCAAGGGAGGCGGAGAAGCATGGCGATCGTTGAAACGCTGGAGGTACGCTTTCAGGCGAGTCTGGACGGACTTTCGAAGCAGCTTGACGGACTTTCAAAACAGCTGGACGGGCTCGGCGGCGCGCTGGACGGCGCGGGCGCGGCATTGAACGCGAGCGCCGCCGTGCTGAGCGCGGGGTTGGGAACGGCGCTGAGCTCCGCACAGGCGGAGAGCGCCGCTGCGGGAGACGCGCTGATGCGTTCCTTTTCCGGCGCGATCACCGCGAGTGCGCCGCTGGCGGCGGCTGCGGCGCGAAGCACTGCACTCGGCGCGCGTTTTTCAGACGCCGGCGCGCTTTCGGCGGCACAGAACGCGGGGCTTCGGCTTTCACAGGGCTTTGCGGCGGGCATAGCGTCCGGCTCGGGCGCGGTGATGCGCGCGGTCAATCGCGTGGTCAGCGCTGCGGTGGCGCGCATTCGCAGCGCGCTGAAGATCCATTCGCCCTCGCGCGTGACCTTCGAATTGGGCGGTAATTTCGGCGCGGGCTTTGCCGAGGGCATCGACGCGGCGCTGAGCCGAACCGAGCGGAGCGCGGCGATGCTGGCGTCGGGTGCGGTGGGCGCGCTGGACGGCGCCGCGCGCCCCGAGCTTGAAATCGGCGCAGACGGCATGGGTGATACCGTGCGCGCGGCGGTGGAGGCTGCGCTGGGCGGTACGGAGCTGGTAATCCCGCTGCAGGTGGATGGTATGAAGCTGGGCGAAGCCAGCATTCGCGGCATCAACCGCGTGACACGCAGCGCCGGAAGGCTGCTGCTTGAAATATGATGGGAGGAGATCGAGCATGGCGATGCTGATGGTAAACGGCGAAGCCGTGCCCGCGCCGTCGAGCCTGAAGCTGACGCTTGTGGACGTGGGCTCAGGGATCAGCCGCAGCGCGGCGGGCACGGCGGTGATGGATCGCACAGGCGTAAAGCGCAGGCTTCAGCTGCGCTGGGCGCATATGAGCGCGTCGGCGCTGGCGGATCTGCTGGAAAAGACCTGCGCGCAGACCTTTTTTCAGGCAAAATATCCAGACCCCGCTGCGGGTGGCGCGCGCGAGATGGACTGCTGCTGCACGGAGCGCGCCGTGGGCATGCTGCGCATGGACGGCGGCACGCCGGTGTGGACGGACGTGGAAATGGAATGGATAGAGAGGTGAGCGCAATGGCGCAGTGGCGGGAGCTGATCGGTGCGCCGGCGCGGGAGGTATGCCTCGGCGGCGAGATCATATTCGGCAGCGGCGCGTCGGTTTCGCTGGATGGCGGCCGCGCCGTTGAATTGACGATTCAGGAGGGTGCGGACGGCGCGATCGACCCCGGCGACGTGCTTTCCGCCAGCATCGTGCTGGATCTGAACAACGACGCAGGGCAATGGCGCACGGGCGGCAGTCTGCTGGGCGCGCAGGAGCTGATCGGTGCGACGCTGATGCCAAGGCTGGGCGTGCGCAATGGCGATAGCGTTCTCTGGCGCCCGCTGGGCGTGTTTCAGGTGGAGAGCGCCATGGAGTTGGAGCAGCAGGCGCGCCTTCGTCTGCGCGGTGCGGATAACATCGCCATGGTGCTGGGCGACGCTTTTGAGGACGACGCGCAGGCGTACCCGACCACGCTGGCGCAGCTGTGGCGGCGCGCCGCAGCGCAGGGCGGATCCAGCTTTGTGGGCGAGGTGCCCAACGGGACGGCGACGATTGATGCTGCGCCGGACTGGCAGGGCGCTTCCCTGCGCGGCGCAATGGGCTGTATCGCGGCGGCGGCAGGCTGCTTTGTGCGCCTTTCGCGCATGGGTGCGCTGGAGCTCTGCCGCGTATGGGATCCGCAGGCGCAGCCGCGGGCGATCGGGGCGCAGCAATACCTGACGCTCCAGCTGGGCGCGGAGCATTATGGGCCGGTGGATGCGCTGCGCCTGCGTCCGGTAGGCGGCGAAACGGATACAGAGATCGTGTACCGCACGGGCGAGAGCGCGCTGCACACGCTTGCGATCTCCGATAACCCGCTGTTTCAGGCGGACGCGGCGCACCTGAACGCGCTGGCGCAGGGCACGCTTTCGCAGCTCGCGGGCTACGCGGGCGGCGCGGCGCAGTTCGAATGGCGTGGGGATCCGGAGCTGCAGGTGGGCGCGCGCATTGCGCTGACCGACGCGCACGGGCGCGCCTTTTCCGGCATAATATCGAGACAGACGATGCGTTATTCCGGCGGCTTTCGCGCGGAGTGCGCCTGTGTGCTGCCCGAGAGCGCGGACAGCGGCGTGCGTCGGGCGATCACACCGGAGGGCAGGCTGAACGCCGCAGCGCTGACCGGCGCATTGAACGGCGCGATGCTCAGCGCGGGCAGCGTGACGACGAATAAGCTGGCGGCGGGCTCGGTGACGGCGGACAAGATCGCAGCGGGCGCGGTAGATGCGATCAGCATAAACGCAGTGAAGGCAAGGCTTGCCGAGATCACGGCGGAAGACATCGAGACGGACGAACTGGCGGCGGAGCTGGCACGGATCACGGTGCTGATCGCGGGCACGGCGGCGTTCGACGCGGCGACAATTAAGCATTTGGTAGCCGAGGCGATGAACCTCGAATACGGCGTGGCCGGGCAGGTGTTTATCAAGAACCTCGCGGTCGAGTACGCGCAGATGGTCGGCGCGGCGATCGGCAAGCTCTGCATCAGGGCCAGCGACGGCAAGTATTACCTGCTGGACGTGGGCGCGGACGGCAGGGTGACGGCGACGGAAACCACGGTGACGGACGGCGAGATCGAGGCCGGGCAGACCAGCGGCGGCAGCGTGATCGTGGAAACGAACATCACCGCCGCGAACCTTACCACCACGAATTTGCTGGCGACCTACGCGCTGATCAATAAGATTGACGCGGCGCGCATCGATGTGGACGAGCTGGTGGCGCGCAGGACGTTTACGGATGCGCTGTACACCGGCAGGATCTACGGCGGGAAGAGTCTGGAGATCATCGTGGGCGATGTGAGCAGGGCGCAGAGCGCGGCGGATACGGCAAAGACCGCCGCGGACAAGGCGCAGTCGAGCGTGGACAATCTTGCGGTCGGCGGGCGAAACTACATTCGCAACGGCAATTTTTCAGCCGGTGAAAACCATTGGGAGAAATGGGGCAGCCCAACTACAAGGGAAGTCGTTGAAATGAGCGGCAAGCACTGGCTGCACATCGCGGGCAATGCCGATTTGGAGTTTCAGGGCGTCTCGCAGGTGCTGCCTTTCATGCGGCATGAGCCGCTGGTCGTGAGCTTCACGGCTTATGCGTCGGCGGAAAATACGGCGCTTACGATGATTATCCATCAGATTGGACTGAACAACGATCCGCAGATCTATAACAACTATACGCTCGGGACAGCGCCGAAGCGGTATTTCAAAACGTTCACCAGCGCCGACGATGCGACGAAGGCGACGTTCAAGCTGATGCTCGGGCCGCGAAAAAGCGCAAACGACGTATACATTACGGACATAAAGTTCGAACGCGGCAACAGAGCAACCGACTGGACGCCCGCACCGGAGGACACGAACAGCAGGATCGATGACGCGCGGACCGCTGCGGACAAGGCGCAGTCGGACATCGACGGCATGGCGATCGGCGGGCGGAATCTGGTGTTGAAATCGGACGCCGAAAAGGGCCCGGCGCGCAATAATCAATACGATATTGCCGCGAACCGTTTCATCGCCGGCGAATATTACGCCTGCTCGGTCGAGATGAAATCGCCAAACGAGAAATCAGTCGATGTGTATATGAACGACGACTCCGGAGCTGGCAGGATCAACATACCCTTCAGCCGGTGGCTTGGCGTTAAGCTGACGCCGGATTGGGTCAGGTACAGCTTTGTGTACAAGGCCGACAAGGATTATGATTACCCCGGCAAGGGACATATTGTCCTACGCGTGTACGGCACGGCGGCGGACGCGGCGGATATTTCGGTGCGGCGGGTCAAGGTCGAAAGGGGCAATAAGGCCACGGACTGGACGGCTGCGCCGGAGGACACGGACGGGAAGATCGATAATGCGCAAACCGCAGCCGATAATGCCCAGAGCGCCGCGGATAATGCTCAAACGACTGCAAACGGGGCGAAAACGGCGGCTGATAATGCCCAAACGGCAGCGGACAATGCCCAGACCGCTGCGAACGGCGCGCAGGCCAGCGCGGACAACGCGCAGAATACGGCGAGCGCCGCGCGCACGGCCACGGAGCAGCTGCAGGTCAGCGTCGAGGGCGTGCTGGAGCAGACTGTGGACGGCGTGCGCATCGGCAGGCGCATCAATGGCCAGACCGCGCCCAACAGCCTGTTCGCGGGGCCGGACGGCATAGACGTATGCGTGGAGAACAGGGCGGTGAGCTCATT
>CAKUOX010000035.1 GCA_934670175.1 uncultured Clostridia bacterium
ATGGTGCCATAGCCAAGTGGTAAGGCAAAGGTCTGCAAAACCTTCATTCCCCGGTCCGAATCCGGGTGGCACCTCCAAAATTTGAGCGTTTCGTGTAAGCGGAGCGCTCGTTTTTTGGTTCTTTGTCAAATGTAGGGGTGTGCCCTCGAAGCGGGTAGAATCCTTACCCTGAAAGCGCTGAAGTTTCTGAAGCCGAAGGCGAGGCGTTTGAGGGTTTTAAATGGTATTTGCAGTCTAAGGCCGGAAGCTGTTCAGGCATCTCTACTGTATTGATTTCTGGAAACTACAAACATTTATTCTGGACGATGCTGAGCGTCTAGAACCATATCTTGCCTTCCAATATTTACGTCTTTCATTACACTTTATTTACAACGAATCCTGAAAATATTTTTTTGAGAAAATGGCAGAAAAGGTATTTACAAATCCAATTGCATGTGCTATAATATATTTCGTTCCTGAGAGAACATGGGGCATTAGCTCAGTTGGCTAGAGCGCTACACTGGCAGTGTAGAGGTCACGAGTTCGAGTCTCGTATGCTCCACCAGAATTTCCGTCTGATATGCACAGTATCAGGCGGTTTTTTGGGTATAATGTACAGTGCACCCGAATTACATGATGTTTTCGTAAATATATGTGGCTGGTGTGCGGCTGCGCTGCACAAAATCGTCTGTTATGTGGCGTTGGAGCCCCCTAAGCCAAGGTAGTCCGTCAGCGTTTCCTTATGTGCGTCAAGCTGTCGCGCTTCGATTTTAGCATAAACGTTCATAGTGATCTTAATATCCGCGTGCCCCATGATGTATTGTAGCGTCTTCGGTTCAAATCCTGCCGCGGCCTGCATTTGTTGCATAGGTGCTTAGGAATACAAGCGCTGATACTTCAGGCAATCCTATTTGCTTGCGCATACGGCCCAAAAGAACAATTTGTATAAGTTACCGCCGATCAAAAGCGTGGAGGTTTTAAATACTGGTACGGAGACCAGGCTACCATAATGCTGACAATAGAGGCTGATCGGCAAAAGGAATGCCCCGAAACGGCGGCAAGCGCCGCTTCGGGGCGCGGGGCATTTTCAGTGACCGCGATGCTTTTCCCTTCGCTTTTCCTGCCTGAGCAGGAATTTGCGCGCCGCTTCGGCCTCATCGCGTGTCTTGCGTTCCGCCTTACGCAGCGCGGCATTTTGCTCGCGTGCAAGCTGAAGCGCCTGCTGCGAGCGCGTGCCGGTACCGGCGCTGACTGCGTCGGCAGCCTGGCGCTGGCGGCGCTTGGGATTGCGCGCGGCGATTTTTTCGCGCCCGGCCTCTATGGGAGGCGAGAATTCGAGCTTCGCAAATTGGGTCAACACCCATTCAAGCACCTCTGCGTCGCTCGGCTCGGGGCCGAACACATGCTTTACGGCGGTGAGTGCATCGCCATTGCGCCGCTCTGCCAACGCTGCGAAGAAGGTTCCGTCAAAGAAAATGGTGACCGTGACCGACATGGGGCATTCCTCCTGTGCGCCGGGTGATATTTGATCGGCGGACGACCCCACAGGAGGGAGGGTTACTGACGGCGCACGCGCCGCGTCCGGACTACCTACCGGACTGTGTTTTTCCGATCTATCCGGCAGGTCTATTTTATCAGAAACGGTGGATCGAAGCAAGCACCGGCGAACGGCTTTCGCACAAACACATCGGAGGGCCTGCTTGACATATTCATGCACATATATTACAATATCGAAAAGCTGTTGAGTGAAATAAGAGAACATTTCTGAAAGCACCTATGTTGAAACGTTTGAAAGGAGTACTTGATGATGAGAAGTAGATGCATTTCGGTAATTCTAGTTTTGGCCATGCTTTTTACCTTTGCTTACGCAGATGAAAGCAAAATTGAGCTTGCACCTTACAGCCTTCACGATGTTTCGAAGATCAGAGACGCGCTTAATCTGTTCTTAATAGATGATGACATCAATGTTGGCGGTGATGATATGCGCGGGCAGTGGTATGCGTCGAGAGAGGCGGGTTTGTCCGTCAAATGTAACGTATACGGCGAGATCGTCGATATAACGATAGGGGCAGGCGGCGGAGAATATAGCCTGTTCGGAATATCGCTGGGCATGACCCCTTTTGAAGCAAAAGAGGCGCTGCATGCCTACTGCGGCCCAAATGCGATCTTGATTGGATATGAAGAGTGGAATGAACAGACCATGTATTCTGAGTTTGAGTATGACGAGGCGCATCCGGATCTGTACTATGGTGATTTGAGCGTTTCTATCGACAATGGCGTGATTACAGAAATAAACCAGTACTACCTCTGAGGATAAAAACGCTTTGAGACGTGGCTTGTATCGGCAGGCGTCCATGAATGGGTCACATACAGGTGTGCGGCGCAAGAGCGATTATTTCGCTACTTTGTCAGTGTTCCTGTTTTTCTGCCAGTTTCCAGATCTCGCGCAGACACATTCAAACCGCAAAAGCGAGGTCATGGAACGGTACTGAGAGCATCAGAGGTCGGGTCACCCTCTTGAAATGTGGATTTACCTCCTGCCGCGGCATTCATATTGCGCAGGAGGCCGCTTTTTTTATTGTCCATTGCAAGGACGATCCATCCAGCCACGGCAGACGTTTTTTGCATTTTCGAACTCAAAAAGTTGCCAGAGCGGGCGAAGTTGTGGTAGAATAAAAAATAAGAGCAGAGACGTGTCCGCGTATGGCGGGCACGGAAATCATACGAACGCCAATTGGCAGGAAGGCAGATAATATGGATCCGAGAATTGAAAAGCTGGCGCGCACGCTGATCCGTTTTTCCACGAAGGTGCAGCCGGGCGAAAACATACTGATACAGGCGCGCAACGAGCGCGATGAGCTGGTGCGTGCGCTGGTGCGCGAAACCTACGCGGTGGGCGGGCGTCCGTTCGTATGGCTGAACAGCACGTCGGTAGAGCGCGAGCTGGCAATGGGCTATACGCCCGAGCAGCTGGAGCTGCGCGCCGAGGCAGACGCGCTGCTGATGAGCAAAATGCAGGCGTATATCGGCTATACCGCTATTGAAAATGATTCGGAAATGGGCGATGTGCCGCCCGAGCGCATGGAGCTGTGCTCCCGCATTTACGACGAACGGGTGCATGGGCAGATTCGCGTGCCCAAGACGCGCTGGTGCGTGCTGCGCTATCCCACGCCGGCCATGGCGCAGGCAGCGGGTATGAGCCTGGAGGGCTTCCGCGATTTCTTCTTCGATGTGTGCACGATGGATTATTCACGCATGGATCGGGCGATGGATCCGCTGAAGGAGTTGATGGAGCGCACGGATCGCGTGCATATCGTGGGCCCGGGCACAGATCTGCGCTTTTCCATCAAGGGGCTTCCGGCGATCAAGTGCGCGGGCGAAGCGAACATACCGGATGGCGAAATCTATTCCGCGCCGGTGCGCGACAGCGTGAACGGCGTGATCACCTATAACACGCCCTCGCTGATGGACGGCTTCACCTTCGAGAATATTCGCCTGGAATTCAAGGACGGCAAGATCGTGAATGCGGCGGCCAACGATACCGAGCGCATCAACAAAACATTTGACATGGACGAGGGTGCGCGCTATGTGGGCGAGTTCGCCATCGGGGTCAATCCCTATATCGTGAAGCCAATGAAGAATACGCTGTTCGACGAAAAGATCATGGGCTCCTTCCACTTTACGCCCGGCGCGAGCTACGACGACTGCTTCAATGGCAACCGTTCCGCGCTGCACTGGGATCTGGTGTGCATTCAGACAGCGGCGTGCGGCGGCGGCGAAATGTATTTCGACGATGTGCTCGTGCGCAGGGACGGCCGTTTTGTGCTGCCGGAGCTGGAATGCCTGAATCCGGAGAATCTGAAATAAGGGGATAGTGGCGTGGGAAAATCCAATTTTGCGGTATTTGTTGATTTGGAAAACGCGGGCGGCAAGGAGAGCATGCTGCGCTCGATCATTGAAAAGGTAAAGATCCGCGGCGATATATTGCTGGGCAAGGTGTACGGTTATACGGACCGCTACTCCGACCTGAAGCAGTGCCTGCTGTCCAATACCTTTCAGGTGGTGCCGTCGCTGCGCTATGGCAAGAATCAGAAGAACAATCTGGACATTACGCTGGTGATCGACGCGATGGAGGTTGCCTACACCAACCCGCTGATCGACAGCTTCTGCATCGTATCCGGCGACAGCGACTATACGCCGCTGGTGGGCCGGCTCAAGAGCATGGGCAAGTTCATTTTGGGCATTTCGCGTTCGGAAGCGGCCAGCGGTATCTTTATCAACGCCTGTTCGGAATTTGTGTTTCTGGAATCCGTGGCGGCGCAGCAGCCCAAGAAGAACAAGCGCAGCAGCGAGCGCCAGAGCGACGGTGATTTGAACGAGCTGATCCAGCAGGTGGAGACCATTGTGGAGGATCAGGAGCAGCAGCAGATGTACGCCAGCGAGCTGAAGGATACGCTGATGCGTCTGCGTCCGGATTTCAGCGAACGCAGCTTCGGCTGTTCTACCTTCGGCAAGCTCATCGCGCTGATCTCCTCGAAGTCCGAGAAGCTGAGCAGCTGGACGGAGCAGTCTTCGCTGATGATCGGCCTTTCCACAGCCGAGGAAAACGAGAGCAAGCTGGACAAATCCAACTGGATTCCGGCGTTCACGGCGGCGCTCGACCGCTTCAAGAGCGAGGGCTTCGAGCGCGTGAATCCGTCGATTCTGAAATCGACCATAGTGAACGATTACCCGGGCTTCGAAGAGCGGCAGATCGGCTTCAAGCGCTTTTCAGATGTGATGAAGGCGCTGGAAAAGCAGGGACTGCTGGTGGTGGAAATGGACGAACAGCACACGATGCTGCTGAAGATCTGCTGATGGAGGCGCGATGGGGAGATGAAAAAATTGCTGACGGTTTTGCTGATCGTGCTGCTGGTTGTGGTGCTGGCGGTGGGCGTTTATGTGGCCTACGTTTTTCTGGATTACAGCCGGATCGAGGATCATCAGGCGCTTGAGATCACCCAGCGCACGCAGGGCGAGCTGCCCCAGGGGCATGCACTCAAAATAACGAGCTGGAACGTGGGCTTCGGCGCGTACAGTGAAGATTATTCGTTTTTCATGGACGGCGGCAGCGAATCGCGCGCCTATTCTGCGGACGCCGCGCGCGGCAATATCCAGTATGCGATCGACTTTATCGCCGCCGAGAATGCCGACCTGATGCTCTTTCAGGAGGTGGATTTTGATTCCACGCGCAGCTACCATGTGGATGAGCGCGCAATGATCGAGGACGCCTTTGCGCAGCGCTTTTCATCGGATTTCGCAGTGAATTATCATTCGAGCTATTTGCTCTATCCGATCCTTAAGCCGCACGGCGCGTCCAACAGCGGCATACTCACGCTTTCGAGCGCGCGCATCGACGCCGCGGAGCGCCGCAGCCTGCCCATTGAGGGCGGCTTCAGAAAGTTTCTGGATCTGGATCGCTGCTACAGCGTGAGCCGCATTCCCGTATCTGGCGGGCGCACGCTTTGCCTGTTCAACCTGCATCTCTCCGCCTATACGGCGGATGGCAGCATTGCCACGCAGCAGCTTGAATTGCTGCTTCAGGACATGCAGCAGGAGCGCGACGCGGGCAATTATGTGATTGCCGGCGGCGACTTCAACAAGGACATCTGGGGCGATTCCGGTGCGATCATGGGCGTGCCGGGGCAGAATTACAGCTGGGCGCAGCCGTTCCCTACGGCGCTGTTGCCCGAAGGCTTCACGCTGGTGGATTCGCTGGATGCGGCGCACCCGGTGGCCAGCTGCCGCGATACCGGCGCGCCGTATGTGAAGGGCGAAACCTATGAGGTGACGCTGGATGCGTTCATCGTGTCGGATAATATTTCCGTGCAGCGCTGCGCAGTGCTGGATTCGGGCTTTAAGTCGACAGACCATAACCCGATCATGATGGAATTCGTGCTGGAATAAGCCCATAGTCCATATAATGCAAAAAAGGCTCTGGAAGTGTTTTCCAGAGCCTTTTTGAGGTACAGGAATCGGGCAAAACCATTCCAGCTGGCGCTGCTGGAGTATACCTTGCGGGCAGCGGCGCGCAACGGAAGCACGTCGACAATCTTATACGGGTATTTACAGATTGCGCACCAGCCGCACGCAGCGGCCGAGGATCTTCACCTCCGGCGCAGGCGCGATCACGGATTCAAATTCGCGGTCGAAGGCCTGCATTTGCAGGCGCATGCCGTCCATTTTAAGCGTTTTGCGCACCAGCCGGCGCCCCTTGTATTCGATCAGCATCAGCGCGCCGTCCACTGCGCGGTTGTCCGGTACGGTCAGGAGCATATCGCCTGCGTGCACGCGAAAGCCGCGCAGGCTGTCGTCCGCCATGCGGTAGTAGAGCACCTTGTCGGGCGCGCCGCCCTCGATCTTGCCGCCGACAATCGGCGTGAGGATGTGGTCGATCACCACGCCGTTTTCATCCATGATCGGCACACGGCGCACCACGCCGCCCAGCGCGTCCAGCCAGGCGTCCGTAGATTCATTGATCTGTTTCTGCTGCTCAGCGCTGGCGTTTTCCACCGGCAGCACATAGGCGCGCGGGCGCGGGCGCAGCTTCACCTCCGGCTCGGCGGCAGCTTCCAGTTCGGCCGAGACAGGCCCCTGCGCGCCCAGAATCTTCAGGATGCGCTGCGCCTGATCATCGGATACGATGCGCCGGCCGGACTCGATGTCCTTGATGACGCCTTCCGACATGCCGCATTTCTTGCCAAGCGCCTTCTCAGTCATTTTTGCGTTGAGGCGCGCCTTTCTGATGGTATCTCCCAAACGGCTCATGTTTTACTTTCCTCCAATTCATCGCTCCTGCGAACGATTTCAATATACTTGCTGCCTACATAACCGGTCTGATCTTCCCAACTGACCAGACTCCATACCAGTCCCTCACGGAGCACCTGCACCGGCGTTCCGCTGTGCAGTATGGCCAGACGCGCGGATTCTACATCCGGCTTTTCGCGCAGGATCAGGTAGGATTCGGGATCCACCATTACCAGCGCGATCGTACCCTCCATGCTGGAAATATCCGGCGTGGGGGAGGGCGTCGGACTGGGCGTGGGAGAGGGAGACGGACTCGGCGTGGGTACGGGTGAGGGCGTGGGCGTCGGCAGCGCCTTTGCCTGCGCCATCAGCATCTCCTGCTGGTCAGGCGTCAGCAGACCGCTCTGATACAGGCCGCGCGAGTGTTGCCATACGCGCACAAGGCGCTCCGTGTCTGCGCCGAAAATGCCGTCCACATAGTTAATGTCATAGCCGAGGTCGCGCAGCTTTTGCTGGATTGTGCGCACCTCGTCGCCCTTCATGCCGCGCCGCAGCGCCTGCTTGCCCTCCAGAAATTCGTCGTAGCTCATCAGGTCGCGGTCAAAGGTGTTCAGCTTCAGCAACTCGCGCAGCGGCTCGTCGCGCTCGGCGCCGTCGAAGATGTGTACGCAGGTGCCCACGGGACAGTTTTTAGCGATCCACTCGGCGTCGTAGGTGCGCAGGCGAATGCAGCCGTGCGAGGCCTTGCTGCCCAACGCGTGATTGGAGCCCCAGGTGGCGTAGGCGCTGCTGCGCGATTTGAACAGTACGGAATGGAACAGTATGCCCTTGTAGATCCGGCTGGCATATTGCGCCCAGACCTCATATTCGTAGAAATAATACCACTGCGTGCGCTCGCTGTCGTATTTCTTTTCAGGCATGTAAAACATGCCGGTGGGCGTGCTGTCACCCACGCCGGTGGAGCAGATCATCTGCCGGACGATATTGTCCGCGCCGCGGCGACGGCCGCTTTCATACACGGTGACGATCTGATTGGCAATATCCACATCTATGTAATACGGCGCGCCCTCGGCCTGTGCGCATGTAAACAGCGGCAGCATCAGCATGAGGCAGAGCGCCAGCGCTAGACAGCGTTTCATTTTATGAGAAACTTTCCTTTCGTGCTTCGATGGTGCTTCAGGGACGCAGCTTTTGCAGCCAGTTCAAAAAGCGCGGCTCAGGCGGTGCCTCAAAGCACATTTCCTCGCCGGTACGCGGATGAATGAAGCCGATCCGGAAGGCGTGCAGCAGCTGTCCGCCAGTTACGGGATAGGGCATGCGCTTTGGGCCGTATACCGGATCCCCAAGCAGTGGATGGCCGATGGACGCCATATGTACGCGGATCTGATGCGTACGGCCGGTGGTAAGCCGGCATTCGAGCAGCGCCGCGCCGCGCAGCTCCTCCAGCACGCGCCAGTGGGTCACGGCATCGCGCCCGCCGGGCACGATGGCCATTTTCTTGCGATCTGTGGGATGGCGGCCGATGGGCGCGTCCACCGTGCCCTCCGCGTCGCGCATGCGTCCCTGCACGATAGCCATGTACGCGCGGTGTACGCTGTGGGCACGGATTTGCTCGCTCAGGCTCAGGTGGCTGAAATCGTTCTTGGCCACGAGCAGCAGCCCGCTTGTGTCCTTGTCGATGCGGTGCACGATGCCGGGGCGGATTTCGCCGCCGATGCCGGAGAGGTGATCCAGGTGCTTGAGCAGCGCGTTGACCATGGTGCCGTCCGGATTTCCGGCGGCGGGGTGCACCACCATGCCCGAGGGCTTGTAAACCACGGCCAGATCATCGTCCTGATAGAGTATATCCAGCGCGATGTCCTGCGCCTCCACGCTCGGCGGCGCGGCGTCGGGCAGCTCCGCGGCCACTTCGTCGCCTTCCTTGAGCGCAAAACCGGCCTTTGATTGGACGATGCCGTTCACGCGAACGCGCCCGTCGCGTATCAGCGCCGCCGCGCGGGAACGGGTGATGTTCGCCACGCGCGCTGCCGCCGTGTCCAGTCGTTCGCCGCCGGTTTCGATACGGCAGGTAAAGAGCTCAGCCATGCTTTTTTCGCGCCTCCGAAATAATCGTGTCCAGCAGCATCAGCGCCGCGCCCACGCAGATGAAAACGTCCGCTGGGTTGAATACGGGGAAGCGGATGAAGCTGAATTCGATAAAATCAATAACGTAGCCGTAGACCAGCCGGTCGTACAGGTTGCCCAGACCTCCGCCCGCGATGAGCCACAGTCCGGCACGAAATGCCTTCGCGTACTCCGGATGACGCAGCAGCATGACCACGATGCCCGCGATCAGCGCCGCCGTCAGCAGCGGCAGCAGCGCGCCGCCCGAAAAGAGGCTGAAGGATATGCCCGTATTGTGCACCGGCTCCGAAAAGCGCAGCAGCCCGGGCAGCACGTCGACACCGCCGCGCGGCGCAAGGCGCACAATCAGCAGCTTGCCGAGCCGGTCGATCGCGGCGGCGAGCAGCGCCAGCCACCAGCCCTTAACGCCTGTTTTCGATCGCATCTATGACCTCCGCAAGGTATTCCCCGATCTGGGGGATATTCTTGGACAGCAAATGCTGCACCAGCACCACAGCCGCCGCGCCGAGCACCGTAAAGCCCAGCGAAAAGCCCAGTCCGCGCAGCATACCGTAGAACAGGTTCGTCAGCACCAGCCGCTTCCTGTTCGACACATATTCCACATATTCATCCAGCTTCACCCGCTCCAGCGTGCCGATCAGTCGCTCGATCAGCCGCCGCTCGCTCTCTTTCATGCCCTGTCCCTCCGCACGTTCAGTTTTCCTGAAGGCGGGAAAAACTATGTATGGCGATGGGCGATAAAAAAGCGCGGACCGACAGCCCGCGCTCAGTTCACTGACAAACCCCGCAACCGCAGAAATTTATAGACAGCCTCTGATAAGACTGAAATCTCTGCCTGCTGCGTCGGCCGAAGCAGCAAACCTGCTTACGCAGGGCTCAGACCACTGATAAACCCCGCAACCGCAGAAATTTCATGAACAACTTCTGGAGAAGTTGAAATTTCTGCTTGCCTCGTCAACGCGAGCTGCAAAATCGGTTACATACGTCCATGTATGCGCCCTCATTTGCAGCCCGCGTTTCCTTGCCTTGCAGGGCTTTTCAGCATCTGGCAGTCTGTTGACTTTGTCAACATCCTGAAACCTGCTTACGCAGGATTGCAGCGGCTTGAGCGCGGATCGACAGCCCGCGATCTGCTGATTCAGCGTCCGCGAGCGTTTATTTCAGCAGCGCATCGCTGGCGTGCAGCACGGACAGCTGTTCGTCAAGCAGCTTTTTGAAGTTGTTGCGGTAGGCGTTGACCACGCCCTGCAGGCGCTCGGACTCGGCGTTCATTTCCGCAACGGCCTTCTTTGCACTTTCGGAAATGGCGTCGGCCTGGGCATTGGCATCCGCAAGCGTCTTTTCGGCCTGGGCGTTGGCGTCGTCGATGGTCTGCTGCGCCTTCTTGTTGGCCTCAGCTACCGTTTCGTCCGCGATGCGCTGCGCGCCGATCAGCGATTCGCGCATGGCGCTTTCCAAATTCTTGAAATAATCGCCCTCGTTGTAATCGGGAGTCTTATTTTCCAGCTCCGCCTTTTTGGCGTTCAGATCTTCCTCGAGCTGCTTGACCTGGCCGCTCAGCGCCAGGTTTTCGCGCGCGAGCGTGCCCAGCTGCTCCGCCAGCTCATCCAGAAAATCGTCGACCTGTTCGACATTGTAGCCGCCGGTCGCCTGGGTCGCAAATTCCTTCTCCTGAATATCCTTTACGCTGATTGCCATATTCTGTCGCTCCTTTTCAAAAATGATCGTTTGTGGGCAGGGCGCGCGCGGCGCACCTGAGTTACTATGGGCAGGGGAGGGCGCGCTTTACAGCGCGCGCAGCAGCATGTAGAGCCACCACCAGAGCTCGTTGACGACCGAGAGGCCGATTATTGCGAACCAGCAGGAGAAATCCAGCGGTACGCGCAACTTCGCGGCCAACCATACGCTCAGCCTGCGAAACGGCATGATAAACGGCGTTACGAAGCGCTCCAGCAGGTAATAGGCCTGCCATCTGGGGCGCAGCCAGCTCAGCAGCGCATAGACCAGGATTGCAATGCGCACGACGCCGAAGAATATTGAAATGGCACGAAAGACCTGATAGAGCGTCATAGCCTGTTCACCTCGGCGTCCGCTCAGAAGCGGCGATCTACATCGTAGGTCTCGTTTACTTCCACGTTCATCGGTGCGATCAGGTAGGTACGGTCGGACGCCTTGCGAATGGTGGCGTGCAGCGCAAATACCGCGCCGGATAGCGTGTCCACCGCGCGCTGGATAATTTTGGGATCCAGCTCGTCCATGGTCAGCACCACGGTGTTGTTCAGGATCAGGTTATCGATCACGTCGCAGCAGTCCTCCAGATTGTGCAGCGCGAACATGACCGTGCGCTGGCGTGAGGCGGCGGCACGGCTGCTGCTGCGCGGCGCGGCCTCGGCGGCCGGCTCCGGATTATCAAAGCGCGAGGTGCGCGGGGAATAGTCGTAGCGGCTGCCGCGCTCCTCAGTATAGGTATTGCGCGAGGAGCTGGAATCGAACCGGCTGGAGGATGCGCCGCTGCGGCTCATGCGCGGCGTGCGCGTGGGCTCATAGCTGGACGCGGAATAGCGCCGGGAAACCTCCTGGCGCGTGCGCGGCTGCTGGATGCGCGAATTGCGCTGCGGCTGATAGGCCGGCTGACGGCCGTAATTACCGGATTGATATTCATCCTCATAGTTATCGCGCGGTTCTTCATCGTCAACCAGGCCGATAAATTCCAGTACCCTGCCGAAGCCGCCGCTCTTTTTGCGCGCCATATGTCTTGTCCCTCCGTCGTCTGTCTTTATTTATATGTGCGCTCACCGAACAGATTCCTGCCCAGCCGCACCATCGTGGCGCCTTCCTGAGCCGCCACAATGCAGTCTGAGGACATGCCCATCGAAAGGATGTCCATGCTCGTATTGTCAATGTCCATGTCCCGCAGGCGCTCGAACCAGCCGCGCATCCGCCTGAAATACGGGCGGACAGCCTCCGGATCGGCGGCAATGGGCATGATGGCCATCAGGCCGCGCACGCGCAGCCCGGGCTTTTCGGCGCAGCGGCGAATGAAGGGAAGCAGATCATCCTCGCCTATGCCGCCCTTCTGCGGCTCGCGGGCGATATTCACCTGCACCAGCGCGGGCATTTCCAGCCCTGCCGCCGTCGCGCGCCTGGAGATTTCATCGGCCAGCGCGTCCCGATCCAGCGACTGGATCATTTCCACGCGATCGATGATGTATTTCACCTTGTTGGTCTGCAGCGAGCCGATCAGGTGAATGTGCAGGCCGGGGTCGAACTGGTCGATCCGGCTCATCAGCTCCTGCACGCGGTTTTCGCCGATCAGGCTCAGGCCTGCGGCATGCGCCATATTCACGGTTTCGGCGCTCTGCGTTTTGGTCACGGCGCAAATCTGCGCGCCGCCCCACGGCGCAGAGGCTTCGGCGATGCGCTCCGACCAGAGCGCGATGTTGGCCTCAAGCGTTTCGCGATCCATAGCATTCGCCTCTTACTTTATCAGCACGCGCTGAGCCATGCTGAGCGCGCCTTCGACCAGCGGCTGAATGAGCGCGTTCTTGCCGTCATTGGAGAGCACCTCCACCGGAATGAACGTGCCGCCCGGCACATCGTTGAGCCATACGCCGATCTGGCCGTTCTGCTCGCTGAGCGCCTTGGAGGTGACGGACAGGCCGGAGATGGTGATCGAGAGCATGGCCTTGCCGGTGCGCTGGTAGATCAGCGGGCCGATGGGGTCGTTGATCTCGAATACGGCCAGCAGCGTGCCGCCCTCCTTCTGGACGCTGGTAACGTTGGCGGTAAACGCCAGATCCTCAAAGCCCTGCATCTGCAGGTAGTATTCCTGACCCACCACGGGGTTCCAGGTGTTGGCGTCCGCCACCAGCGCCACATACCAGTGGTTCTGGTTCACCAGCCGGTATATGCCGGTGGATTTGGTGGACTTGGTGGTGGAGAGGTGCTGTCCAGCCAGCACGGATCTGATGTCCGCCGGCGTAAGCGAGGACAGCGTATCGGGCGTGAGGTCATTCTCGTAGCCGTCCAGATAGAAGGAGACTACGCCGCCGGACGGGGCGGTCTCCACCTGCCGCCAGGACTGGATGCTGGTCATGCGGGTGTTTTCTTCATCGTAGAGCTTGGTGAGCTTGGTATCACCGCGCTTGTTCTGGCGCAGGTATTCCTGGCGGTTCACCATGGCGGTTTCCAGCTGGCGGGCGGCGCTGAGCAGACTGCCCCGGCTGTCGTGGTTCACCAGATGCTTAAATTCCAACACCATCAGGTCGACGATGGTGTCGTAGCGCTCGAGCGTGTTGTCCTTGATGTTGTTCAGGATCGTGTTCTTGTGGTAATCCTGAATCTTAGCGCGCGTCTCCTCCAATTTGGCCAGCAGGTTCTCGGAATAGCCCGCCGTGTAGATGTAAGCCACGGTATCGCCCTGATTCACATAGGCGTTTTCAGCGGCGATATACTCGATCCGCGCCGTGGAATTTGATGAGATCAGCTGCTCATCGCGCACCAGCACGCAGTCCATCATCTGCGAATACTGCGTGTTGGCCGTCATAATTACGGCCTCCTTCGTTTCCAGTCCCAGATATGGGCGCACGATCAGAAACACTATTACCAGAAGTATCAATAGGAAAATATAAAATCTTCCGGTCACTCGTTTCTTCCTGCGCATAAGCCTCGCTCCGAATGTATAGAATAATTTCTGCGGCTGGGGAACCGTGCGCGGGGGCATAGTCCCACAAATGAAAAGCCTATTATGTATTATACCCGATAAAACCGCGCCGTGCAATGATGATGTATTGACATTTTCATGCCAAAATGATTATAATGGGTAAAGATTGCGGAGGCATGCCATGATTCAATTTACGCCGAGTGGGCTGGTCATATTTGGGTTTGAGATCTACTGGTACGCGCTGCTGATCGTGGCGGGCGCGGCGGGCGCTATCCTGATCGCGCATGCGCGCGAGGCGCGGCTGGGCTTTAAGAAGGATACAGCGGTGGATCTGGCGCTTGCGGCGGTGCCGCTGGGGCTGATTTGTGCGCGCGCCTATTATGTGCTGTTTTCGTGGGAATACTATGCGGCGCATCCGGCAGATATTTTGTCGTTCCGGCAGGGCGGCATGGCGATCTACGGCGGCGTGATCGGCGGCGGATTGGGCGCATTCATTTACTGCCGGGCAAAGAAAATCTCCTTTGCCAAAACGGCGGATCTGGTCGCGCCCGGGCTGGCGCTTGCGCAGGCCGTGGGGCGCTGGGGCAACTTTGTCAACCATGAGGCCTACGGCGCGGCGGTGCTGGATCCGCAATGGCAGTTTTTTCCGCTGGCGGTGGAGATCCCGGGCGCAGGCTGGCATTGGGCGACGTTTTTCTATGAATCCGCGTGGTGTCTCTGCGTGGCGGCAGTGCTGCTGTATGCCGAGAAAAAGCGCCGCTTCAGGCGCTCGGGCGATACATTTTTGTGGTATCTGCTGCTGTACGCGCTGGAACGCGCGCTGGTGGAGGGGCTGCGCACGGACAGCCTGTATCTGATGGGGCTGCGCGTTTCTCAGATGCTGTCGCTCGCGGCGGCGGTGGTGGTATGCGCCGTGTTCGTGGCGCGGGCAGGGCGTTTGCCGTGGCTGGTGCGCTGCGTGCCGGTGGTAGACGCGCTGCTGCTGGGCATTGCCATCGCGCTCAGGCAGGAAGCGCTTTGCGTCGTATTCGCCCTGGCGCTGCCGGGCTTTGCGGCGATGATATATCATTTTAATCCTTACCGGAGCAAAGCTGATGAACAAGAGGGGTAAATTGCAATGAGAAATCTGACCATGCTGACGGATCTGTACCAGCTCACCATGATGTACGGTTACATGAAGACCGGCCTGCGCGACAATATCGCTACCTTTGATATGTTCTACCGCAGCAAGGACGAAAGCACGCATTACGCCATTATGGCGGGCCTTGAACAGCTGATCGATTATATCAGGAATCTGCATTTTGACGAGCATGCGCTCGATTACCTGCGCTCGCTGAACCTGTTCGACGAGGAATTTATGCAGGCGCTGCGCGATTTCAGATTCCACGGCGATATTTACGCCGTGCCCGAGGGCACGATCGTGTTCCCCGGCGAGCCGCTGATCCGCGTGACCGCGCCGATCTTTGAGGCGCAGCTGATCGAGACCGCGCTGCTGAACATCATCAACCATCAGACGCTGATCGCCACCAAGGCCAGCCGCGTGGCGCAGGCCGCCGAGGGCGACACGGTGATGGAATTCGGCCTGCGCCGCGCGCAGGGGCCGGACGCGGGCATCTATGGCGCGCGCGCCGCGATCATCGGCGGCTGCCAGTCCACCAGCAACGTGCTGACCGGCGAAATGTACTCCATTCCCATCGCGGGCACGCACGCGCACAGCTGGGTGATGTCCTTCCCGGATGAAATCACGGCCTTCCGCAAGTATGCCGAAATGTTCCCGACCAGCTGCCTGCTGCTGGTGGATACCTACGATACGCTCAGGAGCGGCGTGCCCAACGCCATTACCGTGTTCAACGAGCTGCGCGCGCAGGGGCACGAGCCGGTGGGCATTCGTCTGGACAGCGGCGATCTGGCCTATCTGAGCCGCGAGGCGCGCAAGATGCTCGATCAGGCAGGTTTCCCGAACACCATTATCTGCGCCTCCGGCGATCTGGATGAAAACCTGATCCGCGATTTGAAGCTGCAGGGCGCGTGCATCAACACCTGGGGCGTGGGCACGAAGCTGATCACCAGCGAGGACTGTCCGTCGCTCGGCGGCGTGTACAAGATGAGCGCGGAAACGATCGACGGTCAGGTGATCCCCAAGATCAAGATCTCCGAAAATCCGGTGAAGATCACCAACCCCGGCATCAAGAAGCTCTGGCGCATCTATGACGGCAAGACCGGCAAGGCCGTGGCAGACCTGATCGCGCTCGAACACGAGACCTACGATACCAGCAAGCCGCTCACGATCTATGATCCGGTAAATACCTGGAAGAGCATGACGCTGACGGATTATACCATGAAGGAGCTGCAGGCGCCGATCTTCAAAAACGGCGAATGCGTGTATCAGTCGCCCACGCTGAAGGAGATCCAGCAGCACTGCCGCGAGGATCTGGATACCTTCTGGGATCAGTACAAGCGCCTGCTCAATCCCCACAGATATAAGGTGGATCTTTCCGACAGCCTGTGGATGCTGAAAAATTCGATGCTGCAGAGCTATCGGCACTAAAATTACATAGGCAAATATGCAAAGGTGGGCGGGGCAACATTGCCCCGCCCACTTCGTTATAATATTTAGGCTTTTGCGATTCAGATCTCCGGCTGAAGCAGGCCGTAGGTGCCGTCGTGGCGGCGATAGAGCACGTTCATACTCTCGTTGTCCTCATTCTGGAAGAGGAAGAAATCGTGCCCGAGCAGCTCCATCTGCGTGATCGCATCCTCCACAGCCATGGGCTTGACGGAGAATTTCTTCACGCGGACGATGTCGTAGCTCTGCTCCTCGTAGGCGGGCGTCTCGGTCATGGGCTCCAGCTCCGCAGTGCGCAGGCGCTTGTCCAGCTTCGTGCGATGGCGGCGAATCTGGCTTTCCAGCTTATCCACGGCGCGGTCAATGGAGAGGTACATATCGTTGGACGATTCTTCGGCGCGCAGGATCACGCCGCCGGCGTTCACGGTGATCTCAACGATGTTGCGCGCGCCCTTCTGCATCTTGAAACGCACGGTCGCTTCGGGTTCATCGTGGAAGTAACGTTCGAGCTTGGTCAGCTTTTTCTCTACGCGGGATCTCAGGCTGTCAGAAACGGCCATGTCCTTGCTTGCATAAACAAACTTCATGAATAATCGCTCCTTTATCATATAATCGGCGCTGAATCATCATTCACTGTAGCTGCCGTATAAAGTTAATTCTACGTTTACCGCCGAAATTCCTGCCAATCAAAAATAAATATTTACTTCTTTTTTGCGGCGGCTTTGGCGGGTGCGCGGCGCGCGGCCCTGCGCTTGGGGCGGTATTCCTCCTTTTCAAACTGCACGTTTGCGCCTGCAGCCTTCGCCGCATCCACCAGGAATTCGGCGAAGCGGTCGATGCCGCTGAGAAAGCGGGCGGATTTGGCGGCGCGCAGCTCCGCGTCCTGATAATTGGCCATGGCGGAGAGCGCGCGCTCCCATTTGCCGGTGGTGGCGGCGGATGAGATCTGCTCCGGCACCACGGAGATGAGCTTGCGTCCCTTTTCGGTGGAGACCAGCTTCTTGCCGGAACGGCGCGCGTAGCCCATCTGGATCAATCGCTCGATGATGGCGGCGCGGGTGGCGGGCGTGCCCAGCCCCGATTCCTTCAGTTGTTCGCGCAGCGCCTCGTCCTCGATGTCGCGTCCGGCGTTTTCCATCATGCTGAGGATGGAGGCGTCCGTGTGCGGCTCGGGCGGCTTGGTCTTGCAGGCCTTGATGGCGATCTTTTCCACACTGCGCGCGTCGCCCTCGTGCAGCTTTGGCAGCGTCGCTTCGCCCTTTTTGCCCTTTTCAGAGGGGAAAAGCACCTTCCATCCCAGCTTCAGCGGCGTGGAGCCGGTGGATTTGAATTCGTGCGCGCCCACGCGGGTGAGGATGCTCGCGGCTTCATATTCATAGGCTGGGTAGTGCGCGGCGATCAGCCGGCGCGTCACCATGTCGTAAATATTGCGCTCGTCTACGGTCAGCGCATCGGGATTCACGTTTTTTTCCGTGGGTACGATGGCGTGGTGGTCGCTGATCTTGCTGTTATCATAGAAGCGCTTTGTATGCATGCCCAGGTTCATTTCCGGCGCGGCAACGAAGGCAGCGTAGGGTTCAGGCAGCTTTTTGAGTATTTTTTCGACCTTCGGGCGCATATCGTCGGGCAGATAGCGGCTGTCGGTGCGGGGGTAGGTGAGCGCCTTGTGGCGCTCGTACAGCGCCTGTGCCAGCTTTAGCGTCTTGTCCGCCGAATAGCCGAAGCGCGCGTTTGCCTCGCGCTGAAGCGAGGTCAGATCAAACAGCTGCGGCGGCGGCACGCGCTTGATGTCGGCCTTGCTCTGCGCCACCACGGCGCCCTGCCGCGCGCATTCGCGCTTTACGCGCTCGGCAAGCTCCAGACTACCTGCGCGGGTTTCCTTCGTTTCAGGATTGACCCACAGCCCCTCATAATCGCCAAAATTCGCACGAACCTCCCAGTAGTCCTTCGGCACGAAGTTTTCGATCTCCAGATCGCGCCTGACGATCAGGCACAGCGTCGGCGTCTGCACGCGCCCGATGGACAGGTGCGCATTGTAGCGCAGGGAATAGGCGCGGCTGGCGTTCATGCCCACCAGCCAGTCGGCGATGGAGCGGCAGCGCGCGGATTCATACAGCGCGTCGTAGCAGGCGGCGGGCTTCAATTCCTCAAAGCCCTGGCGAATGGCGGCATCGGTCATGGATGAGATCCATAGCCGCTCCACGGGCTTTGTGCAGCCGGAGAGCTCATAGATATTGCGGAAGATCAGCTCGCCCTCGCGCGCGCTGTCCGTAGCGCAGATGACCGAATCGATCTTCGGCGAGCAGAGCAGCTTTTTTACAACCGCGTACTGCGCTTTCGAATCCGGCAGCGCCTTGAGCGGGATGCGCTGGGGCAGCATGGGCAATTCGTCCATGCGCCACTTCTGCCATCGTTCGTCCACCTCGCCGGGCTCACACAGCGAGACCAGATGCCCCAGCGCCCAGGTGATGACGTATTCCTCGCCGTACAAATAGCCTTCGCCCCTGTTTTTCACGCCGAGCACGCGGGCAATATCTCGCGCCACGGAGGGCTTTTCCGCTACGATCAGCTTCTTCATGCAATTCACGCTCCCACTGCCAATATGATACCAGCAGCGTCCGGCGGTTTCAAGCCATAATTGGAAAATTCGGTGAACAGGCGCAGTATGCTTGTAAATTTACTTCACGCGTGTTAAAATATAATCGATATGGCAAAGATGGAATTCGCGGTGGTTTATCTGCAGCGCTGAATGGAGGAAAAATACAATGGATACCAGAATTATTGTTCGCAAGGCACTTGAAAATGGTCTCGTGATCCCCGCCTTTAACATTCCGCATCCGCCGATGCTCAAGGCCATCGTGCAGGCCATCGTAGATGAGAACAGCGTGGCCATGATTCAGGTGGCGCGTCTGGAGTGGGAAAAGTTCGAATCTCAGAGCCTGGAATACATTGCCGAGGAATATGCGAAGTATGCGGTAGAGGGACACACGCTGCTGCACCTGGATCATGTGCCGGTGATCGATGAGGATCATCTGGAAGTGGACTACATGTCGATCATCAAGCGCGCCATCAGCGCCGGCTACGGCTCGGTGATGGTGGACGGCTCCCGCCTGTCTCTGGAGGGCAATATCGAAGCGACTCGCGCCGTGGCGGACGTGGCGCATGCGGCTGGCGTTCCGGTGGAAGCCGAGCTGGGCGCGGTGATGGGCCATGAGACCGAGCAGACCTCCATTCCTTACGAAGAGATCTTTGCCAAGAAGATGGGCTTTACCCGCGTGGACGAGGCGCAGAAGTTTGTGCGCGAGTCCGAGTGCGACTGGCTGAGCGTGGCCGTCGGCAGCGTGCATGGCGCGATCGCCGACAACCTGCTGGACAAGAAAAAGCCCGCCGCCAAGCTGGACATTGAACGCATCACCGAGCTGCGCAATGCGCTGAACATTCCGCTGGTGCTGCACGGCGGCTCCGGCATTGAACAGGATTACATCACCCGCGGCATCAAGGCCGGCATCGCGAAGATCAACGTCGGCACCGAGCTGCGTCAGCCCTATGAGCGCGCCATGCGCGAGCGCAACGATGTGGAATATGCCCGCGAGTGCGTGTACAAGCGCTGCCGTGAGCTGATCCGCGACTTCCTGCACACTGCGGATGACGCGAAGGTGCTGTTCTGATTCATTCGGATACAGCTTATTGCGCATTTCCCCGATAGTAATATCGGGGTATTTCTATAAAAGGGCGAAATGTGATGATACTTTTGCGCTTTGATGGCGAAAATGCGCCGGTCGCTTCGGCGGCCTACCAATGAAGAAAGTGAGGAATACCAAACGTGAAACGATTTATTGCCGCGCTGCTGATCATGTGCATGCTGTTAACGAGCTGCGGCGCGCTGGCGCTGACCGGCGAAGAGGCGCTTGGGCTGACCGGTGATTCGGGCAATGGCGCAGCAGGGCTCGGCGGCAGCTATCCGACGCTCCAGCTTGGCTCGCGCGATGCGGACGATGCGGGCGCGTATGTGGTTATGCTGCAGAACCGCCTTCAGGAGCTGGGCTATCTGGAGACCGGCGCCGACGGCCAGTATGGCGGCATGACGGAATCTGCGGTGGTCGCGTTTCAGGAGAACAACGACCTGACGCCCACCGGCATTGCGGACGATACCACGCAGTCTGTGCTCTATTCCAGCAGCGCCGTTCCCGCGCCCGCATCCAGCGCGCCGGATTCGAACGTGCTGCGCGTGCAGCAGGCGCTGACCCGCTGGGGCTTCATGATCGGCACGGCGGACGGCGTTTCCGGTCAGAAGACGGAGACGGGCGTCGCCGAATTCAAGGACTACATATACAATACCAATGCAGCGGCCTACGCCGCCTATCAGAGCGCGCCGCCGCAGGCCACGCCCACGCCGGATCCGAACAGCCAGCCCGTGGCCGAGGATATGCCGCTGAGCGGCATTGTGGATATCAACGGCCAGGACGGCACGATCACCGAGGATGTGCTCAAGTTCGTTTCCGGCGAATATCCGTTCCAGCTCTACCGCGAGGACGTGATGACCGGCAGCAGCGGGGTGGAGGTACTGCGCGTGCAGCGCAGGCTGCACCAGCTGAAATACCTCTACAAGCCCGACGGTGCTTACGGCAAGCTCACGGAGCTGGCGCTGCTGTACTATCAGAAAAAGAACGGCCTGAAGGAAACGGGCATTGCCGACCGCGAGACGCAGGAATCGCTGTTCTCGGCGCAGGCGATTCCGGCGGAGGAATATGTGTTCCCCTATAAGATCGGCGTGGATATTTCGTCTCAGCGCGTCTATATCTACGGATGGGACGGCTCGAGCTACAGCGACGAGGTCAAGAGCTTCAAGTGCTCGACCGGCATGAGCGGCTATGATACGCCGGTCGGAACATATCAGTCCGGCGGCAAGGTGACCTCCGGCATGTGGTACTATTTCACCGACTACAACTGCTATGCCAAATACGCCTACCGCGTGGTGGGCGGCATACTGTTCCATTCTGTGCTGTACAACGGCCGCAAGCAGGGCCCCACGCGCTCGTCGGTGGCGGCGCTGGGCCGCAAGGCCTCGCATGGCTGCATCCGTCTGGCTGAGGACAATGCTGAATGGATATTCAACAACTGCCCCGAGGGCACCACGATCGTCATTCGCTGATGCGCTGGCTAATTTGGGGATAGATAAGAAATATGTAAAAACTGCCGCATGGGATGTAAACCGTGCGGCTTGTTTTTCACTGTGTACATTGGTATAATATAAATATGGGTGCGGGCCACAATATGTTTGCCTGAGCAAAAATATGAAAGCCTGTGCCACGGAACGCGGGTGAAAAGAAAAATATGATTCGCAATCTGAATAAGGCCGACTTCGCCGCATATGGCGTAGTGCCGGATGAAAAGATACCCAACCACGCCTTCCCCTCGGGCGCGCAGTGGCGCGCGGAGCGGCGGCACATCGAGGGCGGCGCAGGAGAAATGTGCCTGTGCAGCAATGCGGACGTGTATCTGGATTACGACAGCGGCATGGCCGTGCTGCTGGTGGCGACGGCGCAGGATATGGACGCTACGGAGTCCTTTTATCTGGACAAGCCCGTCTGCGTGCGGCAGGGCGTGTATTATTGCGTGGTGCCATTTGATGAAAGCTGCGACATACATATTTGCACGCGCGAGGACGCGCAGATCAGCCGTACGGCGCGGCGCGGCGGGCGCGGCGTGGACGTCATCAGCGCGAACATGGGCGTTCGCAGCATACGCACGCTGTTTTATCAGGAAAAAGCCGAGGGTTTTTTCTTCAAGGGCGAATCGCACCGCCAGTATGAGCTGACCTGCATGGAGGAGGGCTACATGCACTCCATCGTCGGCGGTCAGGATTATCTGCTCGAACCGGGCGAAATGATGCTCTATGGGCCGAATCAGTGGCATTCCCAGTATTCGATGGACGATACGCGCGTGTGCTTTATCACCATCGCGTTTGATATGGACTGCGATTATGCCGGCATCCTGCTCAACCGCAAGCTGCGGGTGGATGAGGCCGGCCGCGCGCTGCTCGGCGGCATACTGAACGAATCCCGCCAGACGGACATCCTCAGCGGCGACATCATCTGCTGTCAGCTGATGCAGCTTCTGCTGAATATGATCCGCATCGCCTACCGCGCCGAAAACGGGCTGCCGCTCATGCGCCCGCATTCGGTCAGCAGCGAAAACGCGCTGGTGGATCAGGCACTGCGGTACATTTCGCAGAATATCGGCGCGAAGCTGTCGGTGGCGGACGTGGCGCGGCATGTGAGCGTGAGTCCGTCGTATCTGTCGGTGCTGTTCGGGCGGCATCTGAGGATCAAGCCCAGCGATTATATCCGCCGCGAAAAGCTGGAGGAGGCCAAGCGGTTGATCCGGCAGGGCACGATGAGCTTTACGCAGATCGCCGATCTGCTGAAATTCTCGTCCGTCTGCCACTTTTCAAATCTGTTTAAATGCGCCTACGGCGTAACGCCTACGGAATTTGCGCGGGGCGCACAAAGTAAAAGTAAATAAGACCATTCGGGAGGGAAGCGTATTTATGAGGATCCATGTGTACGAAACTGCTGAGTTGGCCGCAAAGGCCGCGGCTGCGATCATTGCCGCCGAAGTTCTGGACAAACCGAACGCGGTGCTGGGTCTGCCGACCGGCTCTTCGCCGCTGCTGACCTATCAGGAGCTGGTGCGCCTCAATCATGACGGCGTGATCGATTTTTCGCAGGTGACGACCTACAATCTGGACGAATACATGGGTCTGGACGGCACGCATCCGCAGAGCTATCGCCGCTTCATGAATGAAAACCTGTTCGACCAGATCAACATTAAGCCCGAGAAGACACATGTGCCCAGCGGAATCGGCGACGGCGCGGCAAATGCGCGCGATTATGAGGCTGCGATCAACGCGGCGGGCGGCATCGATCTGCAGTTCATGGGCGTCGGCCGCAACGGCCATATCGGCTTCAATGAGCCTGCGGAAGCCTTTACGGATGCGACCGGCGTGATCAAGCTGACCCCCTCCACCATTGAGGCGAACAAGCGCTTCTTCCACAGCGCGGACGAGGTGCCGCGCGAGGCCATTTCCATGGGCGTGGGCACGATCATGCGTGCGCGCAAGCTGCTGCTGATCGCAACGGGTGAAAGCAAGCGCGAGGCCGTGCGCGATATGGTGCACGGCGGCGTTTCGCCGAAGCTGCCCGCATCCGTACTGCGGCTGCATCGCGACGCGATCGTCGTGCTGGATAAGGCTGCGGCGTCGGCGCTGTAAACGGATCGATTATAAAGCAAAGGGATCATCGGCGCGGTATTGGAATCCGCGCGGCCTGCAAAACCCGGGTTTTGCTGATCCTCGCACTTCAAACAAAGAGGACAGGCGCTTCAAAATTGGAGCGCCTGTCCTCAGACCGCTGATAAACCCCGCAAACGCAGAAATTTCATGAACAACTTCTGGCGAAGTTGGAATTTCTGCTTGCGTCGTCAACGCGGACTGCAAAATCGGTTACATACGTTGAAGCAGTCGCGCCACTGCAGCGTCCTGCAGGCGCGACCAGCCCGCGCTGGAAT
>CAKUOX010000036.1 GCA_934670175.1 uncultured Clostridia bacterium
GCTTCCGCGCCGCCGACCTGCGCCAGCGCCATCGTGATCGCCGCCGTCAGCGTCGTCTTGCCGTGGTCTACGTGGCCGATCGTGCCGATGTTTACATGAGGCTTCGTGCGCTCAAATTTTGCCTTTGCCATAGTGAACTCCTCCCAACAAAATCGAAATGATATTCGTATGGAGCGGGTGATGGGAATCGAACCCACGTGATCAGCTTGGGAAGCTGGAGCTCTGCCATTGAGCTACACCCGCGCGTTCCCGCCGTCATACGCCGTCATACAGCATTTATTTTAAGGGAAAAGCGTGCGTTTGTCAACTACTTAATGTAATTTCCCCGTTTAAATATTCTCCGTATGTGCGCAGACGGCGAACAGCCACTTTTGATCTGGATACTGTGTCACTTCTGCTTCAAATATTTCATCAGCTTGCGCTTGATGCGCTGCAGGGCGTTGTCTATGGATTTCACATGCCGGCCCATTTCCTGCGAGATCTCAACGTAGCTCTTGCCCTCCATATAGCGAACGAGCACTTCCTTTTCAAGGTCGGAAAGCACCTGGCCGATGCGCCCCTCGATGACGGAGAGATCCTCGCGGTCGATCAGCATTTCCTCAGGATTGCTGGGCGCGTCCTCGGTGATCACGTCCAGCAGGGTGCGGTCGGAATCCTCGTCGTAAATCGGGCGATTCAGGGAAATATAATTGTTGAGCGGTATGTGCTTCTGCCGCGTGGCGGTCTTGATGGCGGTGATGATCTGGCGGGTAATGCACAGCTCGGCAAACGACCGAAACGACTTGAGCTTATCGCGCCGGTAGTCGCGGATGGCCTTGTACAGCCCGATCATGCCCTCCTGAACGATGTCCTCATGGTCGGCGCCGATCAGGAAATAGCTGCGCGCCTTCGTGCGGACAAAGTTTTTGTATTTGTTCAGCAGATATTCCAGCGCCGCGCCGTCGGCCTCCTGCGCCAGCTCCACCACGTCCTCATCCGGCATGCTTTCAAAGTCCAGCCTGCTACTCATGGTTCCCTCCGAATTTCACGTTGTAAATGCCGCCCGGGGTGCGGAAATTACCCTTTCCGCGCGCGCACGATCTCATACATCAGAATGCCCGCAGCCACGGAAGCGTTCAGCGATTCGATGCGTCCGGACATGGGCAGCGTGACCACGCGGTCGCACTTTTCCAGCGTCAGCCGCGAAATGCCGTCGCCCTCGGAGCCCACCACCAGCGCCACAGCGCCGCTCAGGTCGGCTTTGAGCGCATTTTCGCCGTTCATGGCCGAGCCGACAACCCACACGCCGCGCGCCTTCAGTTCGTCTATGGTACGGTTCAGGTTCTTTACACGCGCGATGGGTATGCACTCCAGCGCGCCCGCCGCCGCCTTCGCCGCCGCAGGCCCCAGCCCCGCCGCGCGGCGCTCCGGCAGAACCACGCCATGCGCGCCCGCGCACTCCGCCGAACGGATGATCGCGCCCAGGTTGTGCGGGTCGGTCACGCCGTCGAGCAGAACGATGAACGGCGCCTCGCCGCGCTCCGCCGCCAGCGCAAATATATCGTCCAGCGACCTGCTCGCGACCGCCGCCACATAGGCCAGCATGCCCTGATGCGCCGGATAAATCTGATCCAGACGGCTACGCTCCACCGTCTGCACCACCGCGCCTGCTTCCTTCGCCATGCGGATGATGTCCCGCGCCGCGCCGGAAAGATCGCCGCGCGCCACCAGCAGCTTCTCCACCGGCCGGCCGGCCTTTAGCGCTTCGCGGATGGGGTTGCGCCCCACCAGCAGGTTCTCGTTCTCCTCTGCGGGCGCAGGCACCAAAGCGGGATCGACCGGCGGCAGGACGGGCGCTTCCACGCGCTCGCTGCGCGGCACGTCGCGGTAGATCGCGCCCACGCGCGGCCCCGCGCCGGGCATGTCCCGACGCTGCGGCGCACCGCCGGGCGCATAGGTTCTGCGCGCCGCGCCGGTGTAGTGCCGTCCGCCATCCCTGCGCTCAGCGCGCGTATCCTCGCCGCCATAGTGCCTGTCGGGCGCAGGGCGCTCCCCGCGCCGCATGCCCTGCCTGTCCGCGCTGCGATTGCGGAAATCGCCGGATCCGCGCTGATCGCTGTGATTATTGTAGCCGCTTCTGCGTCCCTGCCGCTCCTCCGAGCCGCCGCGGCGTTCGCCGTCGTTCATTTTGCTTCCTCCATATCCCCAAGCGCCGCGCCCAGCACTTCCTCCAGGCGCGCGCGGTCTCCCTTTAAGTCCAGATAGCCAATCAGCGCCTCCAGCGCCGTAGCCCGATGGTATTCGCCCGTGTCCGCATTGCGCGGGGGCTTCTGACGGGCGTTGCGTGCCCGACGCGCTACGGCGGCCTCCTCGGGCGTGAGCATACCCTCCACGCGCGCAAATGCCTGCGCCTGCGCGTGCGCGCACACCAGCCGAACCGCCTGGCGGTGCATATCCTGCACGCGGCCGCCGCGCGCCACCAGGCGGCGCCTGACATACAGATCGTAGATCGTGTCGCCCAGATACGCCATTTCCAGCGAGCCGGGCAGCATGTTGTGCTCAAATTCCATGGCTACGCCCCCGTGCGCGCCCGACGCGCGCTCACAAGGCGCGTGCGGCCGCAAAAATATCCAATGTTATTATATCAGAATAAATGTTTCCAAACAAGCAAAAATCGCGTTATTTTGTAAAACTCTTCTGCGGCGCTTGCCACAAATGTATATTCAGCGAAGGCGATGTGCATATACGCTGTGCCTTTTCACCGTGGAAATCCACACTTTCCACACGTTTATCCACAGTTTCCGGCCTGATATAGCTGCGTTTTGGGGGATTATTTCAGTTTATCCACAGGTGTGCATAATCGTCAGAATAGATTTTCAACAGACTTCAGTCTCTTCATGTCCAGATTTCTTCAACATTGGTCTGTTTTTAGGACATAATTCTAAGTTTCAGGCGGTTTTTCAGCCATTTCCCACGAAATGACGGGTACAGAGACCGTTTTTCAACCGCCGTTTTCGCCGCAAATTTATTGCATATATGTTTATAAGCATTACAAAACTATTTCATGTATATGCTTTTAAATTATACGTTACGGCATCCATCGAGTATAAAAACCATTCATCGGCGCGCTTCTTTGGAACCCGCCGAATGTGCAAAGCGCCGGTGCGGTTTTATTAATTCCTATCCAAAAAATCCCGCCTCAAAATTGAGACGGGATCCAGCCGGTCGAAAAAGACGGGAAATAGTGACAGGGCGCCTGCTTCCCCGTCCACAGGCTTCCGGCACAAGCTCCGGAAGCACGAATAAGGCTATGCAAACATGCGCAGCGACGGCAGTGCGTTCAGATCCAGCCCCGCCAGCTGACCCGCCATCAGGCTGTAAAAGCCCGCTGCGCCGATCATCACGGCGTTGTCGGTGCACAGCGCCTTCGGCGGCATATACACCGCCATGCCTGCGGCGCTGCCGCGGCGCTCGAGCTCGCGGCGCAGCAGCGAATTGGCAGCCACGCCGCCCGCCACAGCCAGCTTCTGCGCGCCGGTATCGCGCGCGGCGAGCAGCGTTTTATCCACCAGCAGATCGACCACGCTGCGCCGGAACGAGGCGGCAAAATCCTTCGCCACGATCTCCTGTCCGCTCTGGCGCAGATGGTGCGCCTGATTGATGACAGCGGTTTTCAGGCCGCTGAACGAAAAGTCATACTTGCCCTCGGTGTGCGGCCGCGGGAATTTGTAGGCGTGATCGTCGCCGTCGTCGGCCAGCCTGTCCAGCAGCGGCCCGCCGGGATAGGGAATATCCAGCACACGCGCGACCTTGTCGAACGCCTCGCCCGCCGCGTCATCCGTGGTCTGCCCGAGCAGGCGATAGCTGCCGTAATGCTCCACGGCCACGATGTGGCTGTGTCCGCCCGAGGCGACCAGACATACGAACGGCGGCTCCAGATCCGGATGCGCCACATAATTCGCGCTGACGTGCCCTTCAATGTGGTTCACGGGGATGATCGGCAGGTCGCGGGCATAGGCCAGCGACTTCGCCCAGCTCACGCCGGTCAGCAGCGCGCCCACCAGCCCCGGGCCGTAGGTGACTGCCACCGCGTCGATGTCATTGAGCGTCGCGCCGGCCTCCTCCAGTGCACGATCCAGCAGCGGATCGATGGCCTCGACGTGCATGCGCGAGGCGATCTCGGGTACCACGCCGCCGTAGAGCGCGTGCACGTCGATCTGCGAAGCGATGGCGTTCGCGCGAACGATGCGGCCGTCCTCCACGATGGCAACGGCCGTTTCATCGCAGGAGGATTCCACTGCCAGTATGCGGGCGTGTCCCTTTTCGCGCAGCGCGTCCGCCTTGGCGCGCATGCGTTCTTCATAGCTCAGCGCTTTCATGCTCGTTTTCTCCTCTTTCGCATGTCAGAGATCCATTTAAACTGCCGTTTCGAGAACCATTCCCGAACGGTCAGCACCAGCGGCACGCCCAGCAGCATGAAAGCGGCGCGCCGCGCGATGCGCAGCCCCATTTCCGCAAACATGCTCTGCGGACAGATGCGTATCAGCAGATCCGTGGCAGGATCCAGCAGCCACAGGTCGTTGGTAAAGAGCAGATGATGAAAGAAGGTAAAGGCCGCGTTAAAATCGATCGCCGCCCAAATGCCAAAGACCATAAGCGGCAGAAGGAGCAGCGCCAGGGCGAGCCATGCCGCGTGAAGCCTTCCCGATCGACGCCCTCTTCTCCCGCAGAAGAGCAGCAGCGCGCCCGTTGCCAGCAGCAGGACATACAAAATGCCCGGCTGTATGGGCGAAATGAGCCTTCTGCAGTCGTACAGATGCTCGAGCTCCCTTTCGTTGAAGGGCGGCTGCTGCTTTCCGAATACCTCAATTTCCCGATTGTCAAAGGACGCATCGGCATTCACCGGCACGAACAGACCATCGGCCAACCGCTTATCCAGGATCCGAAGATCCGCCTGGGATATTCCGGCAGAATCGAGGATCCCCGCCTCCATCTGCAGCTGAAAATACAGATCATCATCTGAAGCTACGCCGTATACGGCCAGCATCAGAAGCACGACAAAGATCATCAGCCAGCCCAGCGTATTCATTCCAAAGAATACCCGTTTTTTCATGAAGCCTCCGAAAAACGGACAGGGGGCTCACGCGCCCCCATCCAGAGAATTACAGCTTCTGCAGATAGCTGGTAACGAAGCCCTCCAGCTTGCCGTCCATCACGGAGCCAATGTCGCCCATTTCGTAGCCGGTGCGGTGGTCCTTAACCATGGTATAGGGCTGGAAAACGTAGGAGCGGATCTGGCTGCCCCACTCGATCTTCTTCAGCTCACCCTTGATGTCGCCCATCTGCTCCTGCCGCTGCTGCTCGCGCAGCTCGGCCAGCTTCGCGCGCAGCCAGATAAAGCACATTTCCTTGTTCTGCAGCTGACTGCGCTCATTCTGGCACTGCACCACGATGCCGGTGGGCAGGTGCGTGATGCGCACGGCGGAATCGGTACGGTTGACGTGCTGGCCGCCCTTACCGGAGGCGCGGTAGGTATCGATGCGCAGATCCTCGTTGCGGATCTCGATCTCGGAATTGTCCACGATAATGGGTGCGACGTCCAGCGAAGCGAACGACGTGTGCCTGCGGGCGTTGGAATCAAACGGCGAAATGCGCACCAGCCGGTGCACGCCGCGCTCGGCCTTCAGATAGCCGTAGGCGTAATCGCCGGTGACCTCGAAGGACACGGACTTGATGCCCGCTTCGTCGCCCTCCAGCATGTCCAGCTCCTTGACCTGAAAACCCATGCGCTCGCAGAAGCGGGTGTACATGCGGTAAAGCATCTGCGTCCAGTCCTGCGCCTCGGTTCCGCCCGCGCCCGCGTGCAGCGTGAGGATGCAGTTGCAGTCGTCATACGGGCCGGTCAGCAGCGTCTGCAGGCGCAGCGTTTCCAGATCCTCCTTCAGGGAAGCAAAGCCCTCGCGGATCTCGCCCGCCATGGACTCGTCGTCCTCTTCCTCGGCCAGCTCCATCATGACCTCGAGATCATCCGCGCGGGAGATCAGGCTCTCGTAGTGCTTGATGCGGCTCTCCAGCGCGTTTGCCTTGGCGGAAACCTTGGTGGCGCGCTCGGTGTCATCCCAGAAGCCGTTGGAGCCCATGTCCTCCTGATACTCGGCAAACTGCTCGCGCAGGTGGTCGATTTTCAGCGAATCGCCCGCCTCGGCCAGCATGCTGCGCACGGCGGCCAGATCCTGCTTAAAGACTTCCATTTCGATCATATATTTCACATCCAAACTTGAAATTATTACTCGGTCGTTCCCGTCCGTTCAAAGCCGAGGTAGCGCGTGCCCTGAAAGCTGAGCCTGCCGGTATCGCCCTCGGCCAGCATGCCATATTCCGCATCGTCTACCTGAAGCTCCATGCGGTCGCCGCTCTCGACCTGAAAGGTCGCGTAGTACCAGGTGCTCGACGAGGTGGTATAGCCGTGCGCGCCGGTCGTATCGCCCGCGTTGGGCATGCGGTGGCAGTTTACCTCCGTGCGCTTGGCCACGACCCGCGCGTCCACCGTCAGGCGCGGCGAATTGTTATTCCTGTGCCAGCCCGCGATGCCGCGCGCCAGCATGACCACGAAGAAGACGCCGACGATCACAAAGCCGATGATCACCAGCGTGCTCACGGCGTTGTATTGCCAGAAAAAATCGTCCATTCCCTATCCAGTCTCCTATTCTATTGCTCGGCGCGCCCGCAGCAGTTCTTGTATTTCTTGCCGCTGCCGCAGGGGCAGGGATCGTTGCGGCCGACCTTCGCCTCGGCGCGCCTGGGCGCCTTTTTTTCCGGCTCGGCGCCGCCATGGGTCGCCGCTATGGGCTGCGCCACCTGCTTGCGCTCTACGGGCTTGGCCACCACGGTAAAGTACAGGCGGCGCACGGTGTCCTCCTGGATCAGGCGGCTCATTTCCTCGAACATGTCGTAGCCTTCGCGCTCGTACTCGATCAGCGGATTCTTCTGACCGTAGGCGCGCAGGCCGATGCCGTCGCGCAGCTCGGTCATGGCGTCGATGTGATCCATCCAGCGGCGATCCACCGAGCCGAGCAGCGCCACGCGCTCAAACTCGCGCATATCCAGCTGCGCGTCCGTCCACATCTTCTCGCGAATGGCGTAAATGCGATCTGCGCGCTCGGCCAGCTGCTTCACGAATTTGTCCTTCAGACGCTCGGGAAGCGCCTCGTAGACCTTCTGCACGCCGCCCTTATCGATGCACAGCTGCTCCAGATATTCGGAAAGTCCGGCAATATCCCAGGTGTCGGCGTTGCCCTCGTCGCCCACATGACGATTGACCGCCTCACGGATCAGCGTGTCGCGCATCTGCATGATCTTATCATGCATGTTTTCGCCCTCGAGCACCTGGCGGCGCTGGCCGTAGATGACCTCGCGCTGCTTGTTCATTACCTCGTCGTACTTGAGCACCTGCAGGCGGATGTCGTAGTTGCGGCTTTCCACGCGCTTCTGCGCATTTTCGATCTGCTTGGATACGAGCGAGAACTCGATGGCTTCCTCGAGCTGCCCGCCGGAGAGCTTCTCGAGCATCGGGCGGAAGCGGTCGGAGCCGAACAGGCGCATCAAATCGTCCTCGAAGGAAATGAAGAACTGGCTGGAGCCGGGGTCGCCCTGGCGACCCGCGCGGCCGCGCAGCTGGTTATCGATGCGGCGGGATTCGTGGCGCTCCGTGCCGATGATGTGCAGGCCGCCGAGCTTGACGACCTCGTCGTGACCGGCGCGGGTCTCCACCGAGAACTTCTCCAGCTGCTCGCGGAATACCCTGCGGGCTTCCTTCACCTCGTCGGAAACGTCCTCGTTAAAGCCGATGGCGTCCTCGATGACCATTTCATCGTAGCCTGCCAGGCGCATCTGGCGGCGCGCCATGAATTCGGCGTTGCCGCCCAGCAGGATGTCCGTGCCGCGGCCGGCCATGTTCGTGGCGATGGTCACCGCGCCCACCTTACCGGCCTGCGCCACGATCTCGGCTTCCTTTTCATGGAACTTGGCGTTCAGCACCACATGCGGAATGCCGCGCATTTCCAGCATGCGCCCCAGCATTTCGCTCTTTTCCACGGAAACCGTGCCCACCAGCACGGGCTGGCCGGTGGCGTGGCGCTTTTCGATCTCGTTCACCACAGCCTGATACTTCGCCTTCTGGGTGATGAACACGGCGTCGTTTTTATCCTCGCGGATCATCGGGCGGTTCGTGGGGATCTGCACGATGTCCAGCTTGTAGATGCCGTTGAATTCCTCCTCCTCGGTCTTGGCCGTACCGGTCATGCCGGAGAGCTTGCGGTACATGCGGAAATAATTCTGGAAGGTAATGGTGGCCAGCGTCTTATTTTCGCGCTCCACCTTTACGCCCTCCTTGGCCTCAATGGCCTGATGCAGGCCGTCCGAATAGCGGCGGCCGACCATCAGGCGGCCGGTGAATTCGTCCACGATGACCACCTGGCCGTCCTTAACGACGTAATCCACATCGCGCTTCATCATCTTGTGTGCGCGCAGCGCGCCCAGAATGTGATGATACAGCTCCTGATTGGCCGGATCCGTCAGGTTTTCCACCTGGAAGAAGGCCTCAGCCTTGCGCACGCCGTCCTCGGTGAGCGAAATCGTCTTATCCTTATCGTCCTTGATGTAGTCGCCGGGCTGGGTAACGTTGCCTTCCTTGTCCTGAATGCACTCGCGCAGGCCGCGCGCGACAAACTGATTGGCAAAGGAATACATCTCCGTGCTCTTTTCGCCGCGTCCGGAGATGATCAGCGGGGTGCGCGCCTCGTCGATGAGGATGGAGTCCACCTCGTCCACGATGGCGAAATTCAGCTCGCGCTGCACCAGGTTTTCCTTGTAGGTCACCATATTGTCGCGCAGGTAGTCGAAGCCGAATTCATTGTTGGTGCCGTAGGTAATATCGGCGTTATAGGCAATCTGGCGCTCATGGGCGTCCAGATCATGCACGATCAGGCCGACGCTCAGCCCCAGGAAGCGGTACACCTTGCCCATCCATTCGCTCTGGAAGCGCGCCAGATAATCGTTTACAGTGACGATATGCACGCCCTTGCCGGGCAGTGCGTTCAGGATGGCGGGCAGCGTGGCCGTCAGCGTTTTGCCTTCGCCGGTCTTCATCTCGGCAATGCGCCCCTGATGCAGCACGATCGCGCCGATGAGCTGCACGTCGAACGGGCGCTGACCCAGCACGCGCACCGCCGCCTCACGCGAAAGCGCATAGGTTTCGGGCAGCAGCTCGTCCAGATCCGTGCCGGACTGCGCGCGGCGGCGCAGCTCCTGCAGCTTTTCGCGCATCTGCTCGTCGGTCAGCTTCTGCATGTCCGGCTCCAGCTGGTTGATGCGGTTCACGATCTTCTGAATTTTCCGCAGCTCGCCCTCATTGGAGCTGGCCAGGAATTTCTTTAAAAAATCAAACATTTTGCTCCTCCATGTGCGCAGAATCTACGCCATTATCAGTATAGCACAGATTGGCAGGTTTTGACAAATACCAGTTTGCATTTTTCAGGGCACACGGCACAGATCACGGAATATTTTCCATATCGCCGTTGCCGGAGAGCGCGCGGCGCAGCTCGTAGCGCAGCCTTTCGCCCTTCTTCATGCCGCCAAGGAAGGCAAGATAGGCTCTCCGCCCCGCGTTCGCCGCGCCTGCGGGCGGCTCGCCGCCCGAATAGCGCATGCGCGCCACCGCCGCGGCAAAGGCTTCGTAGTCCGGATTGGGCATGGCCTGCACAACGCGCGCCGCAAAGGCCTGCGGCGTTTCGCCGCCGCGCGGGGTCAGGCCGCAGCGGCTCAGCAGCGTCAGTATCGCGCGGTAGAGCAGCAGGCACGCCGCACCCGCGCTGCCCGCCTGCGCCGCCAGCTTCACGGGATCGCTGGCTTCGACGCGCCGCTTCAGCCACAGGATCGCCAGCGCGATCAGCGCCGCCAGCAGCAGGCACGCCAGCAGTATCCACAGCCACGTCAGATCGCGGTCGCGCTGCTGCGGCTGGTCGTCGGGCTGGTCATTCGGTTGGTCGTCGGGCTGATTGTCGGGCTGATTGTCCGGCTGATTGTCCGGCTGGTCATTCGGCTGATCGTCGCTTTGATCGTCCTGCGGCGTATCGCCCGCCGAATCGCCGCCCTGATCCTCAGGCGGGGTGTCGGGCTGGCCGTCCGGCTGCGTCGCGCCGTCGCCGCTCGCGTCCAGATCCGTATCATTCGCATCGGGGTTTTGCGCGGTATCGTCGTTTTCGAAGGGCGTTTCATCGCCGCCGTCATGGCTCACGCCGCTCGCATCCGCGCCGCCGTTGTCTCCGGCGTCGCCCTGCTTGGAATCGCCCTGACTCATTTCCACGGCACGCGCAGTGGGGTCGAACGCCGTCCAGCCCAGGCCGTTTAAGTAGACCTCCACCCAGGCATGGGCGTTTTTGCCGGTGATCAGCGTTTCGCCGCCGGGCTGCGCCTGCACATAATAGCCCTCCACATAGCGCGCGGGCACGCCCGCCACGCGGCAGAGCACGGTCATGGCCGTGGCAAAATAGCTGCAATAGCCCTGCTTTTCCTCCAGCAAAAACCAGGACACAAAATCCTGCCCCTGCTCGGGATAGCGGCCGTCCAGCGTGTAGCGGTAGTTCTGCGCCAGATAATTCTGGATGGCATACGCCTTGCGCACGGCGCTGCCGCTGCCCTGCGTCAGCTCCACGGCCAGCGCGTACACGCGCGAATCTATGCCCTCGGGCAGCGCCGTGTAGTTCTCTACGGCGGCGGCAAAGCCCTGATCCGGGCTGTCCTGCACCGCCTCGGCGGCGCGGATCAGCGCTTCGGGGTTTTCGGGCACGGCGGCGGAGAGCGCATAGCGGTCGCCCGCCTGCGTCTGGCGGGTCAGGAAGATCTCACCCGCAGAATTATAGTATACGGCGTTGGCCAGATCCATGCTGAATTCGGACATATGTGCGGGCACAAAGAGCGTGCTCGTGCCCGTTTCCAGCATCTCGACCTCGGCGTCGACCTGCGCAAAACCCTCGGGCACTTCGCCCGTGCCAAACGCATCCTCCCGCATGGCGCGGTGGGTAAAATCGTAATACAGATAGCGCGCCTTGGGCAGATCATCCACCCAGGAATAGCCGGTATAGCTGCGGCGAACGGTGCCGCGCAGCAGCAGCGTCCGGTCGGTCGTCACCTTCATGACCTCGTCCTCCGTGGGGTTGGCGGGGCCGCCCAGCATCGCCACCACGCGATCATCCAGCATACCGGCATGGTCGTAGCCCTTTTCGGCGATGGAAAACGCCACGCGCTGCTCGGTGAAGCGCACATAATCGTCCACCACGGCGCGAATGCGCTCGGCCAGGTTCTCCAGCGGCGCCCAGGTAATGCGCGCCGACGGCGTGAGCAGCACCGCCAGCACCGCCAGCGTCAGCGCCGGCAGAAGCAGCGCCGGGCGCATGCCGTCGCTGCGGCGCAGCTCGTCCGGCAAGCCGAACGCCGCCAACCCCGCCGCCAGACCCGGCAGCGCGCGCCAGATGCTGATCTCCTGATTCAGCGTCAGCGCGCACAGCACCGCCGCTATCAGCAGCGTCAGCGCCACCGGCACGCCGCTGGGCGCGCGCAGCAGCAGCGCCGTCAGCGCGCCCAGCAGAATGCCCAGTATCAGCGCGCCGCCCGCGGCGGCAGAGGCGTATTTTTCAAAAAACTCCGGCGACGCGGCCCGTTCAACGGCAAACTCGCGCGCCGCGAGGCTGATGCCCGATATATTGAAAACGATCGCCGCGCCCAACGCCAGAACAACCGCGGCTGCTGCGCCGATCGCCCAGCCCGTGCCGCGATGGCTCAGCCCCACAACCGCCGCAGCCGCAGCGGCTGCCGGATAGGCGCTCGTCCACGAGACCGTAAATCCCAGCGCGCGCACCGCGAAGCAGGCCGTGCATCCGGCGATCAGGCCGGCGGTCAGCGCCGTGAGCGCCGCGCGAAACATGCGTGTCAGCTTATTCATGTGCTCTATTTCCCCAATGATCTATCCAGTAGCTTATCAAAATACGTCTGCGGCGTCCGGCGCGGCGGCGGGTGCTTCGCCCGCCCAGGGGTCGAGCTGCTGCACCAGCGCGCCCGACATGCGGATGCGCTCCAGCATTTCCAGCGCCTCGCTGCGCCCGCTTTCGCTCACCCAGATAAATTTCACCTGCACGCCGCTGTTTTGCATGCGAATGGCAATATCCGCCGTGCGGCCGGTCAGCCGCGACGTGATCAGCACCGCGCCGCCCGTGCGCTGGAAGCGCCCCATCATCAGCATCAGTATCTGCTCGTAGGGATAGGGGCTGTCAAACGCCACGCGCGTCAGCGCCTCGGAAAAGGCGGGCAGCTCCGCCGCCGTGCGCGCGGACAATTCCTGCGGCTGCGCCGCCTGAAGCGGCATGCACACGGGAAAGCCGCCCTCCAGCTGCGCCTTCGCCGCGCCCAGCGCCGATTCGCAGATCGCATCCTCCAGCGTGAGCTTCTGGTCGTTCAGCGCGGCAATCTCGCTCAGATCCGGAATGATCAATGTATCCGGCCGCGCGCTCTCCTCAAAGGTGCGCACCATGACCTCGCGCTTTTTCAGCGTCAGCTTCCAGTGCACCTTCTTGAGCTCATCGCCATCCTGCCATTTGCGCACGCCGGAGGGCGAGGCATTGTCCTCGGCGGCGCGGGATATGAATTCCGGCCCCACGTCCGACGCCTTCAGCGGCATCAGCGGCTGCGCGCTCGGCCTGGGACAGACCTCCACGCGCATCAGCCTTTTGCCCGACGCGCGGGAGAATTCGAACAGTGAAAACAGATCCGAAACGCCGATGCGCTCCACGCCCACCTCGTAGTTGCCGCGGTGCGGGCAGCGAATCACATGGCGAAACTGGCGCTGCACAAACGGCGGCGCGTTCACGCCGATCTCCTGCCGCCCGCCCGCGCTGCCGGGTACATTCAGCGTGACCCACAGATTGCCCACCGGCAGCACGCAGCTGTGGCGCACCGTCAGCAGCGTCATCAGCCGGTCGCCGCGGTTCATGCGCGGCCTGACGCCCTTCATGCTCACCCGCACTGAAAACAGTGTAATCAGCGCCGACGCGAGCGAAAACAGCAGCATCAGCCCCAGCAGGCACAGCAGCAGGTAGTATGCGCGCGTGCCGGTGGCCAGCCCCGCGCACAGCAGCGCGAGCATCGCCGCCAGCACGCCCAGAAAGCGCGCCTTCATTTCACCTTCACCGGCACCGTCACGCCGGAAAGCACGCCCTGAAGCACGCGCTCCGCCGTCATATTGCGCATGCGCGCCTCGGGCGAAAGCACCAGTCGGTGCGCCAGCACCGGCGCGGCCATTTTCAGCACGTCCTCAGGGATAACGTAATCCCGACCCGCCAGCAGCGCGCACGCCTGCGCCGCCCGCAGCAGCGATATGGCCGCGCGGGTGGACACGCCCAGCTGCAGCGCAGCGTTTTTACGCGAGGCCGCGGCGATGGCGGATATGTAGGCGCGCGCCTCCTTCGAGGTATGCACGCCCTCGACCTCCTGCTGAAGGCGCAATATGTCGGACGAGGTACAGATGGGACGCAGCTCCTCCATCGGGCGCGCGCCGCTGGTGTACTTCTCCAGAATGTCCGCTTCCTCCTCGGCGGTGGGATAGCCGATGGAAATGCGCATGAAGAAGCGGTCGAGCTGCGCCTCCGGCAGCGGATAGGTGCCCACGAAATCCACCGGATTCTGCGTGGCCAGCACCACAAAGGGCTGCGGCAGGCGATAGGTCGCGCCGTCCACAGACACCTGTCCCTCCTCCATTACCTCCAGCAGCGAGGACTGCGTTTTCGGCGAGGTGCGGTTGATCTCGTCGGCCAGCACGATCTGGCTCATAATCATGCCCGGCTTATATTCCAGCTCGCCGGTCTTGAAGTTCACGATGGAAAAGCCTGTGATATCTGAAGGCGTCACGTCGGGCGTAAACTGGATGCGCCGGAACGAGCAGTCCAGCGACCGCGCCAGCGCGCTGGCCAGCGTGGTTTTGCCCACGCCGGGCACGTCCTCGATCAGCACATGACCGCGGCAGAGCACGGCGATCATCATCAGCTCGACCGCGCCGTCCTTGCCCACGACCACCTTGCCCACATTTTGCTTCAATAACTGCGCAAAGCGCTGAGTGACCTGCATATTCTATCTCCTTTGATACAAATACTCTTTAATACGATTTAGACGAAACGGAAGCCCTCCGGGGTTCCAAAGTCCCACTTCTTCGATTTTAGTATAGCAACTTCCCAGCAGAAATACAAGAAAATCCCCACACGGAGCCGGATTTGTGCTATAATATTTACTGGGTTGTCGAATTTTACGCGCTGAAGGGAGCGGATCATCCATGCGCACGCTGATCACGCCGGAGCTGATGCTCGCCTGCGAGGGCGCGCATTTTGCGCGCACGGGCGAGGCGTCCGTCGATTATATGGAGCGCGCCGCCCGCGCCATCGCGGATATTGCGCTTGCGCGCTTTCCGGAGGCGCGGCGGGTCTACATCGCCTGCGGCCCGGGCGGCAACGGCGGCGACGGCTATGCCTGCGCGCGCATGCTGCACGAAGCCGGAATAAACGTCGCGCTGTTTCCCGCCGCCGAGGCCAGGTCGCCGGACGCCAGGCGCAGCGCCGACCGTGCTCAGGAAATGAACATACCGTTCGCAGCCGGCGGCGACCCGCTGCCCGCGCCGGATATGTGGATCGACGCGCTCTATGGCACGGGGCTGTCCCGCGCGCCGGAGGGAGCGGCCCAAAGGCTGATCGAGCGCATGAACGCCGAACGTGCGCGCGGCGCGCGCATTCTGGCCGCCGATATACCCTCGGGATTAAACGGCACGACGGGGCGCGCGTTCTCGCCCGCCGTGCACGCGGACGTTACCGCAGCGCTGCAATACGAAAAGATTGGCTATTATCTGGAGGACGGTTTCGACCACTGCGGCGAGATCGTCTGCGCGGACGTGGGCTTCCCGCGCTCGGCCTTCCCGAGCATGCTGCCGCGCCTTATGCAGCCTCGCGATCTGCGCGCGCTGTTTGCGCCGCGCCCGCGCAACCTGCATAAGGGGCGCTGCGGACAGCTGCTGATCGCTGCGGGCAGCTTTGGCATGGCGGGCGCGGCGGCGCTGTGCGCACGGGCGGCGCTGCGCAGCGGCGCGGGGCTGGTGAGCGTGGCGTGCCCGAGGAGCATCGTGCCCATCTTGCAGGCGCTCGCGCCCTGCGCTACATGTGTTCCACTGCCGGAAACGGACGGCGCGATCGCGCCCGAGGCGGCGGATGTGCTGCGTGAAGCGCTGCAGGGCAAATCCGCTGCGGTAATCGGCTGTGGGCTGAGCCGCCGCGCGGCACCGGCGGCGCTGCGCGCAGTGCTGGAGAGCGGCGTGCCTGCGGTGATCGACGCGGACGGCCTGAACCTGCTGTCGGCGCATCCGGAGCTGAGAGCGCTGCTGGGCGCGCGCCACATCTTAACGCCCCACCCCGGCGAGGCGGCGCGGCTGCTGGGGCGCCCGTGCGAGGATGCGCTCATAGACGCCAAAGCGCTTGCCGAAACCGGCGCGACCGTCGTGCTGAAGGGCGCGGGGCGGGTGATCTGCGGCGGCGGAGAGGTTCTGCTGAGCGCCAGCGGCGGCTGCGCAATGGCGCGCGGCGGCTCGGGCGACGTGCTCAGCGGCATTCTCGGCGCGCTGCTGGCGGAGGGTTCGAGCCGCACGCCGGCGCAGACGGCGGCGGCCGCCTGCGAGATCCACGGCCTTTGCGGCGAAAGAATGCAGCGGCGCTACGGCGCGCGCGCCGCAAACGCTGCCGACCTGCTCGAATTTCTGCCGGAGGTGTTCATGGAATATGTGGACTGACGGCGATCTGATCCGCGAAATGCGCGCGCGGCTGCGCGCCCTTCTGCCGCCGCGCGCCTTTCTGAAGCGCGATCGCGGCGACGCGCTGTTTATCAGCAACGCGCCCGCCGTAAACCCCAGCTTTTCCGGCGCGCCGGGCTTTTGCTGCGCGCGGCGCGGCGCGCTGATGACCTTTCTGCCGGACGCGAGCTGGCTCGTTCGGCTCGAAGCGCGGCGGCGGCGCCCGCCGGACGATCTGTGCGCCGGGCTGGCGCGCTTTCGCGGCGCGCCCGTATCGCATGAAACGATACTGCTGTTCACGCGCGGCGCAAAGCTGATGGAGCTGACGGACGCGCCGGAGGCGGAGCTCGCCGCCTACGACCGCGCGGTGCGCCAGGCGGCGGCCGCAGCGCTGCGCGGCGGCATGGACGGCGGCGGGCTCTACGCGCTGGCGTTGATCGATTACAAACTCAGACAGAAATCAAAAGGAGGAGATATACGATGAAGCTCAAGTATTACGGACACGCCTGCTTTTCCCTGCGCTATCAGGACGGCACCCTGCTGGTGACCGACCCGTTCGACGCGACCGTCCCCTACCCGCCGTGCGACGAGAGGTGCACTGCGGCGCTGGTAACACACGACCATTTCGACCACAACTGCGTCGCGTCGCTTCCGGGTGAATTCAAAACCATAAACACTGCCGGAACGTATCAGATCGGCGGCGTGACGGTGCGCACCGCCGAATGCTTCCACGACGATCAGCGCGGCGCACTGCGCGGCAGCAACCTGATCTTCCGCATCGAGGGCGACGGCCTGTCCATCGCGCATCTGGGCGACCTGGGCCACATGCCGGAGGAAGCGCAGCGCGAGATCCTGACGGGGCTGGACGTGATGCTGATTCCCGTCGGCGGTTATTTCACCATAGACACGCCGCAGGCCGTGCGCATCATCCGTGAATTCAAGCCGAGGCTCGCCATCGCCATGCACTACCGCACGGACGTGATACCGGATTGGAGCATTTCCTCTCAGAGCGATTTCATCCGCGAGACGGGCGCAATGTTCCTGCCCCGCGAGGTCGAGATCAGCCGCGAAACGCTTGAAACGCTGCCGTCCTTTGCGGTTATGACCTACAAATAATCTTTTCTTTTATATTCGGGCAGGGAAATGCGGGCTGCAAATCGATTTTGCAGCCCGCATCAGGATGTTGACAAAGTCAACAGACTGCCAGACGCTGAAAAACCCTGCAAGACAAGGAAACGCGGGCTGCAAATGAGGGCGCATACATAATACGCACCGGAGACTTTGCGAAGCAAAGTTCCGGCAGCGCCGCGCGAATCTTTCAGATTCCAGCGCGGGCTGGTCGCCGCTGCCGCAGGCAGTGCGGCGACTGCTTCAACGTATGTAACCGATTTTGCAGCCCGTGTTGACGAAGTAAGCAGAAATTTCAGCTTCGTCAGAAGTCGTTCACGAAATTTCTGCGGTTGCGGGGTTTGTCAGTGGTCTGAATGCAGGCGGAAACTTCTGCAATTATGGATTTCTCGGCGGGCTGAATATGTAAATTATGTCAAATCCGCTTAACTTTCCATTTGAAAAACGCGCAGGTATATAGTATAATTGAAGCAGTAACCTTTATACGAGGTCATGAACGTTGACTTTCATATTACGAGAGGTCGTGAGAAATTGGAAAACAGCTATGCCATTGAGATGCTGCACATCACCAAGCGCTTCCCCGGCATCGTAGCCAACGACGATATCACCCTGCAGCTGCGCAAGGGCGAGATCCACGCGCTGCTGGGCGAAAACGGCGCGGGCAAATCCACGCTGATGAGCGTGCTGTTCGGCCTGTATCAGGCGGAAGAGGGCGTGATCAAAAAGGATGGCCGCGAGGTGCAGATCAAGGATCCAAACGATGCCAACGCGCTGGGCATCGGCATGGTGCACCAGCACTTCAAACTGGTGGAATGCTTCAGTGTGCTGGACAACATCATCATGGGCGTGGAGCCCTGCAAACTCGGCTTCCTGCAGAAGAAGGACGCGCGCAGGCGCGTGCTGGCGCTTTCGGATAAATACGGCCTGCGCGTCGATCCGGACGCGCTGGTCGAGGACATCACCGTGGGCATGCAGCAGCGCACGGAGATTCTGAAAATGCTGTACCGCGAAAACGAAATTCTGATCTTCGACGAGCCCACCGCCGTGCTCACGCCGCAGGAAATCGACGAGCTGATGCACATCATGCGCAACCTGGCCGCCGAGGGCAAGAGCATCCTGTTCATATCGCACAAGCTGAACGAAATCATGGCCGTAGCCGATCGCTGCACGGTGCTGCGCAAGGGCAAATACATCGGCACGGTGAACATCGCAGACACCTCGCGCGAGGAGCTTTCCCGCATGATGGTTGGGCGCGACGTGGACTTCGTGGTGCACAAGGCGCCCGCCAAGCCCGCTGAAACGGTGCTGAAGGTGGAAAACCTGAGCGTGGCCTCCAGGCTGCACAGCAAGGACGCCGTACGCGGCGTCAGCTTCGAGGTGCGCGCGGGCGAGATCGTGTGCATTGCGGGTATCGACGGCAATGGTCAGACGGAGCTGGTGTATGGCGTGACCGGCCTCGAGCCCATCCGTGAGGGCAGAATCGAGCTGCTGGGCAAGGATATTTCGCATGCGCCCATCCGCAGCCGCTCCACCGCCGGTATGAGCCATATCCCCGAGGATCGCCACAAGCACGGTCTGGTGCTGGATTACTCGCTGGAGGACAACATGGTGCTCCAGACCTATTTTGAGCCGCGCTTCGTCAGCGGTGCGGGCTTCCTCAAGCGCAAGGCCATTCGCGAATACGCCACCGGCCTGATCGACGAATACGACGTACGCTCCGGCCAGGGGCCGATCACCATCGCGCGCAGCATGTCCGGCGGCAACCAGCAGAAGGCCATCGTCGCCCGCGAGCTGGATCGCGACCCGCGGCTGCTGGTAGCCGTGCAGCCCACCCGAGGGCTGGACGTCGGCGCGATTGAAAACATCCACCGCCAGATCGTGGCGCACCGCGACAAGGGCAATGGCGTGCTGCTGGTCTCGCTGGAGCTGGACGAGGTGATGGCGCTTTCGGATCGCATACTGGTGATGTACGAGGGCGAGCTTGTCGGCGAGCTCGATCCCAAGACGACCACCGTGGAAGAGCTGGGTCTGTACATGGCCGGCGCGAAGAGGGAGGGCTGATAATATGAAGAAAAAGAACGCTTCCCTGCTGAAAAACAACGCGGTGCAGTCGCTGCTGGTATCGCTGCTGTGCATCCTGCTGGGACTGCTGGTGGGCTATGTGGCGCTGCTGATCATCAATCCGTCCGGCGCAGGCAAGGCACTGCTGGACATCGTGAAAAACTTCATGACCTATTCCAAGCCTCAGGCGCAGATGAAATATCTGGGCAGCACGCTGGTAAAGGCCACGCCGCTGCTGATGTGCAGTCTGTCGGTGCTGTTTGCATACAAGGTGGGTCTGTTCAACATCGGCGCCGCCGGCCAGTACGTCGTGGGCGCGGGCGCTTCGCTGTATCTGGCGCTGGCGCTGGGCATGCCCTGGTATCTGTGCCTGATCGCCGGTACGCTGGCGGGCGCGCTTCTGGGCGCAATCTCCGGCGCGCTGAAGGCCTATCGCAATGTGAACGAGGTCATTTCCTGCATCATGCTGAACTGGATCAGCCTGTATCTGGTGAACATGCTGCTGAGCAGGGTCAAGGAGGTCGCCAGCCCCTACACCATGCCCGTAGGCACCACGAATCCCTCAGCGCTGCTGCCGTGTCTGGGGCTTGAAAAGCTGTTCACGAACAACCGCTACGTCACCATCGCCGTGCCGATGGCCGTGATCGTGGCGATCCTGATCTGGATTCTGCTGGAAAAGACGCAGCTGGGCTACGAGCTCAAGGCCACCGGCTACAACCGCTCCGCCGCCAGATACTGCGGCATGCGCGAGAAGAAGAATCTGATCCTGACCATGGCCATTGCGGGCGCGCTGGCGGGCATGGGCGCGGGACTGTTCTTCCTGACGGGCTTCGAGCAGTGGCAGTGCACGCAATCGTCCGTGCCGGGCATGGGCTTCAACGGCATCGCCGCCGCCTTCCTGGGCGGATTGAACCCCATCGGTTCGATCTTCTCCTCGTTCTTCATTCAGCACATCACCAACGGCGGCGCGTATGTGGATAAGACCATGTACTGCGCGCAGATCTCGGATCTGATCTCCTCCATCATCATTTACCTGTGCGGCTTCGTGCTCTTCTTCAAATACGCACTGAACAGGCGCATCAGCCGCCATGAAGAAAAAGCGATTCAGGCCGCAAAGGCCGCCGGGAAGGGGGAAACCGAACAATGACGCTGCTTCTGCAATACACGCTTTTGTTCGCCTCGGTGCTGATGCTGGTGGCGCTGGGCGGATGCTTTTCCGAGCATTCCGGCGTAATCAATATCGGCCTGGAGGGCATCATGGTCATTGGCGCGCTGGGCGGTGCGCTGGTCATGAAATTCATGCCCGAGGGCGTTTCCGGCTTTGTGATGCTGGCATCGGTGGTATTGGCGTCCATGCTGGCGGGCATGCTCTATTCGCTGCTGCTGGCCGTCGCCGCCATCAACTTCAAGGCGGATCAGACGCTGGTGGGCACGGCAATGAACCTGCTGGGCACCGCGGCGGCCACCGTGTTCGTCAAGGCGCTCAACACCGCCGAAAGCGTGGACAACGTGTCCTCCACCATTCAGTACATCAACCCCAAAAAGGCGTTCAACCTGCGCATCGCCGGCGTGGATTTCAGCTGGTTCACGGTGCTGGCGATCGTCCTGCTGATCGTTTCCTACGTTCTGCTGTATAAGACGCGCTTCGGCCTGCGCCTTCAGGCGTGCGGCGAGCATCCGCAGGCGGCGGACTCCGTAGGCATCAACGTGTACAAAATGCGCTATGCGGGCGTGCTGATCTCCGGCATGCTGGGCGGTCTGGGCGGCATCGTGTTCATCACCGCCGGCGTTTCCGAATGGAAATTCGAAAACGGCGTGGCGGGCTTCGGCTTCCTGGCGCTGGCGGTCATGATCTTCGGCCAGTGGAAGCCCACGCGCATCGCGCTGGCGGCGCTGCTGTTCGGCCTGTTCCGCGCGCTGAGCAACGTGTATTCCGGCTTCAGCCTGCTCTCGGCGCTGAACCTGCCCAGCACAGTGTACAACATGCTGCCCTACATCATCTCGCTGATAGTGCTGGCGTTCACCTCGCAGAAATCGCGCGCACCTAAGGCAGAGGGTATTCCCTACGATAAGGGATCGCGATAAGGAATTATATATAGCAAGGGGGCTCCCCGCCGGGATTCGGCGGGAAGCCCCCAGTTTGTCGATAAAGCCATGAGAGCTCGGAGAGGGGCAAAACCTTCGCGAGCTTTTAATCGTGCCCAGCGGCGTGTACGGTGGGCACGGGGCGATTTTTGCGCCCGGGAAATCCCATTTTCCAGAGCAAAAATCGTTTCCCTGCAGTTTTTGCGCCCGGAAATCTGAAAAGATTCTAGCAAAAACTGGTGAGGGCGGCAGTGGCGGGGGAGCTTGTTTCCCCGTCCACATGCTTGTCAAAAGCGCTTTTGACAAGCTAAAGGGCTCCCCGCCGGGATTCGGCGGGAAGCCCCTATTAGTTTTGTGTTTCTGTGCTTAGAACAGCGGTACGACCGCGCCTTCGTAGGTCTCCTCGATGAAGACCTTCACTTCATCGCTGCGCAGCGCATCGACGAGCGCCTGGATCGCTTCGTTGTTTTCGTTGCCTTCCTTCACAACCAGTACGTTGGCATAGTAGCCCTGGATGACGTCGGATTCGCCGTCCTCGACCGCGAGCGCATCCTTTACCTTCAGACCGGCGTCGATAGCGTAGTTACCGTTGATAACGGCCACATCCACGCTGGCCAGGGAGCGCGGCACCTGCGCGGCTTCAACTTCCTGAATGTCATAGTTGTGCGGGTTCTCTTCGATGTCCAGCTTGGTGGCGGACAGGCCGACGCCTTCCTTCAGCTTGATCAGGCCCTGCGCCTCGAGCAGCAGCAGCGCGCGGGCTTCGTTGGTGCCGTCGTTCGGCACGGCGATCTTCGCGCCGTCTTCCAGCTTGTCCAGGCTGTCGCACTTGCCGGCGTAGATGCCGAAGGGTTCATAGTGGATGGGTGCCACGGCGACCAGATGCGTGCCCTTTTCGGCGTTGAACTCATTCAGGTACAGCACATGCTGGAAGTAATTCGCATCCAGCTCGCCGGACTCGGTGGCAGTGTTGGGAATGATATAATCGTTGAACTGCACGATCTCAAGATCGATGTCCTGCTCGGCCAAAATTTTCTTGGCTACCTCAAGAATTTCGGCATGCGGAGCGGGGGTTGCGCCGACGCGAATCTTCGTAGCGGCAAAAGCGGAGGTGCAGCTGAGCGCCAGGATCAGGGCAAGAACGATAACAGCAAACTTCTTCATGGGAATATCTCCTTTCAAATTTGACGTCGATGTGTGTGTTTCCGTGGTTTCGCCCGTGTTTCAGGATGTGCATGCAGCTCTGAACGTTTTCCCGGGATCATGTCCCCTCAACAACAAAGAGGGCGGAAACTGAATCGTTTCCTGCCCTCTTTGTTGCAGTATGGCCGGTTTTAACAGCCCGGCATGGAAAACGGTTCAGAATTCAGAGCGTGGCGAAGCGTGCGCATGCACATCCGGCACATGCACATAGACATCATCATGTCGGTCGTGTAGGCTGCGTACTTCATCGTGGCTCCTCCTTTCCGAATCCGTATTGGATTTCCCTTTGGATTTATGGACATTATACATAGCGACGCCCTGCCTGTCAAGCCCCTATCGAAATATTTACATTTCTCCGCAAAAATATTTTGAACTGTGTGCCCGCACCTGATAATGCGTGAATGTACGACCCGACAACGATAAGAGCCGCGCGACGCTTTT
>CAKUOX010000037.1 GCA_934670175.1 uncultured Clostridia bacterium
GTTGAGCATATTACGCAGCGTTTCGGCGGCCTTCAGGCGCTGAAGGACATCAATATTGAAGTTGACCGCGGCGAGATCATCGGTATAATCGGCCCCAACGGCGCGGGAAAAACGACGCTGTTCAACGTTATTACCGGCGTGTACAAGCCCACCGAGGGCAGCGTATACATCGAGGGCAAAAATGGCACGGGCAAAAAGCCCTACGAGATTACGCGCATGGGCTTTGCGCGCACCTTCCAGAATATTCGTCTCTTCCCGAGAATGACGATCCTGGAAAACGTAATGATGGGCACCTGCTGCCGCACGAAGGCAAATGTTTTTCAGATTATATTCAACACCCGCGCCAAGAAGCGCGAGCAGGCGCAGGCCAGGGAGCGCGCGCTGGAATATCTGAAAATCATGGGTCTGTACGAGTATCGCTACGAGTTCCCGACCAGCCTGCCCTACGGCGAGCAGCGGCGGCTTGAAATTGCGCGCGCCATGGCGACTGAACCGAAGGTGCTGCTGCTGGACGAACCGGCTGCCGGCATGAACGATCAGGAAACTGACGAGCTGAAGGAAACGGTACAGCTGCTGAAGCAGAAGGGCTATACCATCATACTGATCGAGCACGACATGAAGTTTGTCATGAACGTGTGCGAGCGGCTGTATGTGCTCGACCATGGCGAATTGATTGCGCAGGGCACGCCCGCAGAGGTCAATTCAAATCCGAAGGTCATCGAAGCATATCTGGGAAAGGATGAGGATTGAGCATGGCGGCTATATTGAATATTACGGATCTCGCGGTGTCCTACGGCAATATTCAGGCGCTGCGCGGCGTAGATCTGCATGTGGACGAGGGTGAAATCATCGCGCTGATCGGCGCAAACGGCGCTGGAAAGTCCACGCTGATGAACACGATCATGGGTCTGGTGCATCCGCGGCGGGGCGCGATCGAATATCGCGGCAGCAATATCGCGGGGTGCGAAACGCGCGAGATCGTGCGTCAGGGCGTGACGCTTTCGCCGGAGGGACGGCAGGTATTTCCGGATCTGACGGTGATGGACAACCTGACGCTCGGCGGCTATTTCCATTCGGACGCCGAGAATCAGGAAACGCTCAAGACGGTGTTTTCCCTCTTTCCCGTGCTGGAGGAGCGCAGGCACCAGATCGGCCTTACGCTTTCGGGCGGCGAGCAGCAGATGCTCGCGATTGGCCGCGCGATGATGTCCAAGCCGAAGCTGCTGCTGCTGGACGAGCCGTCGCTGGGACTTGCGCCGATCATCGTCAGCAATCTGTTTAAGCTCATCAGTCAGATCCGCGAAATGGGCGTGACGATACTGCTGGTGGAACAGAATGCGCGGATTGCGCTTAAGACGGCGGATCGCGCGTATGTGCTGGAGTCCGGACGCATCGTGCTCAGCGACCGCGCGGAGGCGCTGCTGCATTCGGATCTGATTGAAAAATCCTATCTGGGCAAGGGCTGACGGGCTGGAGGTAAGATGATATGAAATCATTACAGGACTGCTATACGCTGCGAAACGGCGTTCGGATCCCGTGCGTTGGCTTTGGTACATGGCAAACGCCGGATGGCGACGTTGCGTGCGATTCTGTGCGCGAGGCGATTCTGGCCGGGTATCGACATATAGATACTGCCGCGGCTTACGGCAATGAGCAGAGCGTGGGCGAAGGTATCCGCGAGAGCGGCGTGGCGCGCAGCGAGCTCTTCATCACCACGAAGCTGTGGAATACTGAGCATGGATATGAATCCACACTGCGTGCGTTTGACCAGTCGATGGCGCTGCTTGGAATTGATTATTGTGATCTGTACCTGATTCACTGGCCCAATCCGGCTGCATTTCGCGATTGCTGGGAGAAGAAAAATGCGGAAACCTGGAAAGCTATGGAAAAGCTCTATTTGGAAGGACGCATTCGCGCCATCGGCGTCAGCAATTTTCATCCGCACCATATCGATGCCCTGCTTGGAACTGCGACTATCATGCCTATGGTGAATCAGATTCGCCTGCATCCTGCAGAACAGCAGAAAGATGTGTCGGCATATAGTCGCAAGCTCGGTATGCTGCTGGAGGCATACAGTCCGCTGGGCACCGGCGCGTTGCTTCGGCAGCCGGAGATAGTGTCTTGTGCGGAAAAGTATGGCAGATCTCCCGCACAGATATGCCTTCGGTGGAATCTGAGCAAGGGTTTTTTGCCGTTACCCAAGTCAGTTACGCCGGCACGCATACGACAGAACGCGCAGCTGTTTGATTTTGAGCTTGCGCCGGAGGACATTGCACTGCTGGATACGCTCGAAGGACGACTGGGCTATTCAAACCATCCGGATCATATTGATTTCTGAGCACAATTAAAAATAGACAAAATATCGACTATAAACGGACATTTTTAAAAAACCGGCTCAAAATGCTTTGGCGTTTGAGCCGGTTTGTATTATAATAGGAGTGTATGACGATAAAATCAGGCGGAGGTGGATGCCTTGCTTCAGATACAGAACATTCTGAATCAAATCGGGAATCTGTTTTCCAATCTGTTTATCCACCCGGATTGGCGAAACATACTCGATATTGCGATTTTGACGATACTGATCTACAACCTGCTCAAGCTGGTGAGCCACACGCGCGCCAGCTCGCTGTTCAAGGGCATTATATTCATACTGGTGCTGGCGTTTATATCGAACGTGCTGGAAATCAACGCGCTGAACTGGCTGCTTGAGCAGATCATCAGCATGGGCGTGGTCGTGCTGGTGATCGTATTCCAGCCGGAGCTGCGCCGGATCCTTGAGCAGCTGGGGCGCTCGAGGATCGCGCGCAAGCTGTTTGGTTCGCCGCGCGCACAGCGCAACGCGCAGATGGAGCAGCATGTCAGCGAGATCGTGAAGGCGCTCAACGATATGTCCAGAAAGAAGATCGGCGCGCTGATCGTGATCGAGCGCAGCACGCAGCTGGGCGACATCGTGGAATCGGGCACAGTGGTGGATGCGGAGATTTCATCGCAGCTGATTGAGAACATATTCGAGCCGAACACGCCGCTGCACGACGGCGCGATGATTATCCGAGACGAGCGCATTATGGCGGCGGCCTGTATTCTGCAGCTGTCGGACGATTATTCCATTTCCCGCGAGCTGGGCACGCGCCACCGCGCGGCCATCGGCATTACGGAAACGACGGACGCCGTTTCGCTGATCGTATCCGAGGAAACAGGCATTATTTCCATGGCGCGCGAGGGCAAGCTCACGCGCTATCTGGACACCAAATCTCTGAACATACTCCTGACGGAGCTTTTCACGCCGGATCGCACGCTCTCCTCCTGGATACTTGAGCCGGCGGGAAAGGAGAAAAAGCATGAAGCATGATTTCTCCTTTAAACGCCTGCGGGCGGAAATGAAAAAGCTGGCCGAGAGCTTCTGGGCGATCCTGTCCAGACGCATCTGGATGAAGCTGCTTTCGCTGCTGCTGGCGATACTGCTGTGGAATTTCGTGGTCACGACCAATACGTCCATCACCCGCAGCAAGACGATATCCGGCATCAGCGGCTATGTCACCAGTCAGTCCGCGCTGACGGCCTATGGCCTGGCGATGCTGACCGATCCCACCGAGCTGATCGCAGATGTGACGGTGCGGCTGGAGGTCGCGCAGACGCAGTACAGCCAGGTGTCGCAGGATAATGTGCAGGTCATGCTGGATCTCTCCAGCGTGCGCACAGCCGGCACGCAGCAGGTGCCGCTGCGCGCCACCTGCGCCTATGGCCGCGTGACGGATATTATGCCCGCTGCAGTGACGCTGACGTTTGAAACGCTGGACTCGCGCTCCGTTCCGGTAAATGTGAAGCTCTCCGGTACGACGGACGACGGCTACTGGTATAACGTCGCGCGCACGAATCCCTCCGTGATTACGGTCAGCGGCGCGGCTTCCGTGGTGCGCGACATTTCGCAGGCGCTGGTCAAAACGGACGTTACCGGCGCGGAGACCTCTTATGTGCGCGCCGAGGCCTACGAGCTGCTCGATTACAGCGGCGCGGAGGTAAATCGCTCGATGCTGACCAGCCCCGTATCGTCCATTACGGTAATGACGGACGTGTATCCCACGCGCGAGATTCCGATTTCAACCGACATTGAGGATGTCGTGGCCGGCCGCGTGGCAGATGGCTATGCAATTACCGAAATATCCATTCAGCCCGCCAGCATTACCGTGGCGGCGGACGCCGATCTGCTCTCCGGCATCAACGAACTGGTCATCGAGCCGGTTTCCGTGGATGGCGCTTCGCAGAACGTTTCTGCCCGCGCAAAAATATCGCTGCTCAAGGATTTCAAATATGCGTCCACGGAGCAGGTATACGTCAATATCACCATCGGCGAGGAGCGCGTGAGCGAGTGGATCGACAACGTGTCCATTACCTTCGTCGGCAAGGCAGACAATTTGCAGCTGGACTGGAAGCAGGACGATATTATGGTCTACACCACCGGCCCGCGCAGCGCCATTGAGGCGTTGAAGAAGGACGGGATACCGGTCACCGTGGATCTGACCAACCTGTCTGCAGGCGAATACAGCTGCGAGCTGCGCTTCCCTACGGAGAACTATCCGGACGTCAGCTTTGAACCGGAAACGCCCGCCGTCAGTCTAAGACTCATCGAGCGCGCGGAATGACCGGCGTACTTCGGCTTAGGAGGAAGGATTTCATATGACGCAGACGGGTTTTACCAATGCGATCGTCAACGCCATGCTCGGCTGGCTCAAGGGGCTGGCGACATGGGTGCTGCGCCTGTTCAACCTCTCGGGCGGCGGTTCGCCCCTGCGGTTTCTGGCCAACAACTGGCTGAAGCTGCTGATTATCTGCCTGATCATCGGCGTTGCGATGGATCGGGTGGTCTGGCTACTGCGCTGGCGCCCCTATTGGGTCTGGTTTCGCAAGAAGCGCGTGATCATCAACGATCGAAATTTCTTCGCGCATGAGAACGACGTTTCCGAGCATGATGACGGCTGGCTTCAGGAAAAGCGCGGCGCGCGCCCCGCAGCCCGACCCGCGCGGGATTGGGAGGACAATGAATACGTCGTGCGCAGCCAGGTCAACCGGCAGCGCGATGCGCGCCGCACGGCGGCCCGCACCGAGCGCAGGCGTCAGGCGGAGGTGGGGAAGGCCGCGCCGCGCGACGTTTTTCAGGATGATATGTTCAATGTGAACGCCAAGCAGAAGTTTTCCGATAAATATGAGGACGAGGTATTCAACGTGACCAACCTGCCGAAGCTGAAAAAGCCCGAGCACCGCGCGCAGACCGCGCGGCAGCCGCAGCGCAGGCAGTCCGGCCGGCAAAGGAGTGTAAAGCCATGAAAAGGCGGATATTGTGCTTTGGGGATTCCAATACCTGGGGCTACAAGCCCACCGGCGGCCGGTATGATGAGGAAACGCGCTGGCCGATGCGCATGCAGCGGCTGCTCGGCGACGGCTATATCGTGATCGAGGAGGGCCTGAACGGCCGCACCTGCGTATTTGACGATCCGGTCGAGGGCGGCTACAAGAGCGGGGCGATTCATTTGCCGGTAAGCATGATGAGTCATTCGCCGCTGGACGCCGTGATACTGATGCTCGGCACCAACGATACCAAATGCCGCTTTGGCATGAATGCAAAGACCATCGGCGAGGGCATGATGCAGCTGGTGCGTCTGGCGCGACTCTACGGCTACGATGCGGAGGGCGATCCGCCGCGCATCGTTATCGCCGCGCCCGCACCGATCCTCGACTGCCTGATGCAGGCGGGACACGGCCCATGCTTCGGCGTACAGGCCATCGGCGTATCGCACGATCTGACAAAGGAATATGCGCGGCTTGCAAAGCTGCTGCGCTGCGAATTCTTTGACGCGGCGGATTCGGCGGAGGTCTCGCAGCTGGATGCGGTGCACCTCACGCGCGAGGGACATCTGCGCCTGGGCGAGGCCATGTCGCGAAGGATCAGGGAAATGTTTGAAAACGATATAAAAACGGAGGGACACAGGATATGAAGGACTTTACTTATTGCCTGCCCACGCGCTTTGTGTTTGGCCATGGCGCGGAAAACAAGGCTGGCGCGGAGCTGGCGGCGATGGGTGCAAAGTGCGTGCTGATCCACTACGGCGGCGGTTCGGCCGTAAAGAGCGGCCTGATCGGCAGGCTGACGGCGGATCTCGAGCAGCACAGCATGACGGTGATAACGCTTGGCGGCGTGAAGCCCAACCCGCGCGACACTGAGGTCTATGCGGGCATCGAGCTGGTGCGCCGCGAAAATATTGATTTCATTCTCGCCGTCGGCGGCGGCTCGGCCATTGATTCCTCCAAGGCCATCGCCCACGGCGCATGCTATGACGGTGATTTCTGGGATTTCTTCTGCGGCAAGGCAAAGCCGGAGACCACCATGCCCTTTGGCGCGGTGCTCACCACCTCCGCCGCGGGCAGCGAATCCTCGAACAGCTGCGTGATCATGCAGGAGCGCACGCTGATTAAGCGCGGCCTGACCTCGGAGCTGAACCGTCCGCGCATTGCATTTATGGATCCGGAGCTCGCGATGACTGTGCCGAAGTATCAAATCGCCAGCGGCGCGACGGACATCCTGGCGCACATCATGGAGCGCTACTTTACCTCTGAATCGGAGGTGGATCTTACCGACCGACTGTGCGAGGCGGCGATGCAGGCCGTGATCCGCGCGGCGCGCATTGCGGTAAAGGATCCGAAGAATTACGATGCGCAGGCGCAGCTGATGTGGGGCAGCACCATTGCGCACAACGAGACCGTGGGCGTGGGCCGCGTGGGCGATTTTGCTTCCCACCAGCTTGAGCACGAGCTGTCCGCACTGTACGACGTGGCGCACGGCGCGGGTCTGGCCGTGGTGTTCCCCGCGTGGATGCGCTTCCAGCTGAAAAGACATACGATGCGCCTGGCGCAGTTCGCCAATCGCGTATACAACGTGCCGGTAAATTTCGAAAATCCGGAGGAGACCGCGCTGCGCGGCATTGAGGCGCACCTGTCGTTCCTGCGTGAAATCGGCATGCCCACGACCTTTGCCGAGCTTGGCGCGCGCGAGGAGGACATTCCGCTGCTGGCCAGCAAGGTTAAGCGCAACCCGGGCACGGATACCATCGGCCGCGCATGGCCGATCACCGGCGCGGAGGCCGAAGAGGTTTACAGACTGATGCTGTAAGTATTAATGTGGACGGGGAAGCACGCTCCCCCGCCGCCGGCACGATTGCAAGTTCGAATGGGCTTTGCCCCTTTTGAGCACAGCACGTTGTCAAATCACATATTTTTGACAGACAGGGGGGACGGTGCGCTGCGCCGTCCCCCTGAAGCTGTGTGGTCAGTCCATCATTTCGGCGATCTCAGCATCGCTTATGCCGGGCTGGAGCGCGCGGTTGATGCCGCCAGCGATCATTGTGGCGCAGTTTTTGACGATGGCGTCGATGTCGCGCGGCGTGACGATCAGGTTGCCCAGCCGCGTTTCGAACAGCTCGCGCTCCATATTGGAAAGCGCCGCCGCATCTGCGTCATCTTTGTCGCCGGAAAGCAGGGCAAAGGCGTCCCGCGCCAGCGTGGCGGCATAGATCACGGTGGGCACGCCCACGGCGATGACCTCTACACCCAGCGTGTCCCGCGTCAGCGGCCTCCGGTGATTGCCCACGCCCGAACCGGGTTGGATGCCGGTGTTCGAGATCTGCACGGTGCAGCCGATGCGCGCCGAGTCGCGCGCAGCCAGCGAATCGATACAGAGCACGGCGCGCGGGTGTAGCTTCCGCGCGAGGCTTTCCACCATTTCTACCGTTTCAATGCCGGTCACGCCCAGCACGCCGGGCGCGATGGCGCAGACGCTGCGCAGGTCGCTGCGGCAATAGTTGCTGCTGAGCATGTGGCGGGTCACCAGCGTCTTGTCGATGGCGGCAGGCCCCAGCGAATCGGGTGTGACGCCGCGATTGCCCAGGCCGACCACCATGACCGGCGCGCCGTCCGAGGGCGCGATCAGGCGGGAGAGCTCCTCGCCCAGCAGGTTGGCGACTGCGATGCGCGCGTCGGGGTCGTGCTCCTGCAGCAGGCTGCATTCCATGGTCAGGTAGCTGCCGCAGGGCTTGCCCAGACCGCGCGCAGCTTCGTCGGTCGCGATGGTCACTTCCGTGAGCTGCACGCCGTTTTCTTCCCAGCGGCGCACATCCACGCCGGGCATGGCGGCGCTGCCGCCAATATTTTCCATAGCCAGGTCGGTGCGCAGATCTTGCATTAAAATCACCCCATATCCAAGCATAATCCGGATTAGTTTACCCAAGTTTTCCATTAAAATGTGCATTGCCCCTTGCTTTTTTTGTCGGGCAGTGATATAATACTAGTTGCAATTTGCGTAGGGAGGTGAACAATTTGCCGAATATCAAGTCTGCCATCAAGCGCGTGAAGGTGACCGAGAAGAAGAACCTGCGCAACCGAATGATCAAGTCTGCGATGAAGACCCAGATCAAGAAGTTCGATTCCGCCGTATCCGCGAACGAGGCCGATGTCAAGCTGCTCAGCGCGACTCAGGGCGCGGTTGACAAGGCTGCCGCTAAGGGCGTTATTCATAAGAACGCTGCGAACCGCAAAAAGGCTCGCATGGCCAAGCGTCTGGCTAAGGCCGCTCAGTAAAGGTCACACAATGCAAACAGAGGGAACGCGGGTATTTGTCTGCGTTCCCCTTTGTTTAAGTATAAGGATCAGCGGAGCCTGAGCGCAGCCGCCGCATTGTCTGCGGCGAAGGCTCCGGCGCGCAAGGAAACCTGTCGACAATGCTCATAGTGCATAAATGAATGAGCCGCGAGGGCCGATGGGTACAAATGGGTGCGCGTCGATGGTTCTTATTGCAGGATTTATGAGGCTCCGCAGATCGCTGATCAGAGTAATGGATTCAAGGAGGCGTGCAACGGTATGGACGATCTGTTTTCCGCCGCAGGGCGCGCGCTTGCGCCGCTGGCCGACCGCATGCGTCCCAGAACGCTGGATGATTTTATTGGACAGACGCATATTGTGGGCCGCGGCAAGCTGCTGCGCCGCGCCATCGAGGCAGACCGGCTCACCAGCTCCATTTTCTGGGGGCCGCCCGGCTGCGGCAAGACGACGCTGGCGACGATCATTGCAGAGAGCACGAGCGCTGCTTTCGTGAAGCTGAACGCCGTTACCAGCGGCGTATCAGACGTGCGAGACGTGCTGCGCGGCGCGCAGGAGCGCCTTAGTCTTTACGGCCAGAGCACCTATTTACTGCTGGACGAGTGCCACCGCTGGAGCAAGGCCCAGTCCGATTCCATTCTGCCGGCGATCGAGCAGGGGCTGATCCGCTTTATTGGGTCGACCACTGAAAATCCGATGATCGCCATGACGCCCGCTATCGTGAGCCGCTGCAGGCTGTTCCACTTCGAGCCGCTGAGCGTCGAGGAGGTCAAGTGCGCGGTGCTCAACGCCATCGCCGACCCGATCAACGGTTACGGCGATCAGGAGGTTCAGATTGACGACGATGCGCTGGAGCATATCGCGCGCGTTGCCAACGGCGATGTGCGCAGCGCGCTCAACGCGCTGGAGCTGGCGGTGCTCACCACGCCGATGGAGGCCGACGGGGCGATCCACGTTACGCTGGCCGTGGCGGAGGAATCCATACAGACGCATGTGCTGCAAATGGACGAATCCCTGTTTTACGACATGCTTTCGGCGTTTTGCAAGTCGCTGCGCGGTTCGGACAGCGACGCGGCGCTGGCGTGGTTCGCACGCATGAGCCGTGCGGGCGTGGATCCGCGCGTCATCGTGCGCCGAATCATCGCGCACGCGAGCGAGGATGTGGGCATGGCGAACCCGATGGCCATGCTTCAGGCGTCGGCGGCCATGAACGCGCTGGAGCATATCGGCATGCCAGAGGCGAGACTCCCCATCGCACAGGCGATCATCGCCGTGTGCGAGAGCCCGAAATCCAATTCAGTGGTCATGGCGATCGATCGTGCTATGGCGGACGCCGAAAAGGGCAGCTATCAGAGCGTTCCCGTGCACCTGCGCGATACGCACTATAAGGGTGCGGGTGAAATCGGCGCGGGCGAGGGCTATAAGTATGCCCACGATTACCCGGGGCACTTCGTGCGCCAGCAATATGCGCCGCTGGAGGCCGGAGGTATGCCCTATTATACGCCCAGCGAGGAGGGCTTTGAGCTTGAGATCCGCAGGCTTCGGGAGGAGCGCGGCTTTACAGATGCGCCCGATCCCTCGAAGTGAGCGTCATGAATCGTCAAAAAAATCGCCTGCCGAATTAACTCAAATGGGTAGATTATGGCAGGCGATTTCCTTATAATGATGATTGTTTGGTTAGGAATCTGGTTATAATCAGGAATATGGAGTGGTATATCGGCATGGCAGGAACGGCAGCAGGCAGGCGCAGCGGCGCCTCGAACGGCAAAAAAGCGACCACGGCGCGCGCCGGGTCGCGCTCTGCTGTGCCTGCGCGCGGAACCCAAAGCGCCGCGAAAGCGTCTAAGCAGGGTATGAGCAAAGGAAAAAATTCGGCGAAGAAAAAAGTCGTCGTTCAGGAAAACCCGCTGGCGCGCCGCAACTCGGCCGTATACAACCATAGTATGGATATGCCGCGAATGGACGCGCCGCGCCGCCGCGCGCCGCAGCCTGAGCCGCGCCGTGCCGCGCGGGACTGGGAGTATGAACGCGGTTATCGCCCCGCGCCGCGCAGGCGCAGAAGGCGCCGGAGCACATTCTCGTTTATGTCGCTGCTGTTGGCGTTGATGATCTGCGGCCTGGTCGGTCTGGGCGTATGGCGCACGAAGGAATATCGGGCGTTTGCGGAAATGAAGCAGGTGGTATCGCGGCAGACGTTCTATCCGGGCACAAAGGTGGAGGGCCTGGATGTGTCGCAGATGACGCTGGAACAGGCGCTCGAATACTGGAACAGTCAGGTCGAGCCGAAATACCGCGACCGCGCGGCGGTGCTCAACGACGGCACGCGCGTGACTGCGGCGGAGCTGGGCTATCAGAGCGATTATGCACAGACGCTGTCGAGCGCATGGAACGCCGGGCGCAGCGGTTCGCTGGAGGAGCGCTACATCCGAATGACGCAGGGTGTGGGTCAGGCCGCCGATTATGCGGTCAACCGCAGCTTTTGCGATACGGCGCTGGCGGAGGCGTTTGCCGCGTCCGTCGCGCAGCAGGTGGATCGCGAGGCGCAGGACGCCAGACTGGTGTCCTTTAATACGCAGACCTATAATTTCGAATTCGAGCCGGAGGTTCAGGGCAGGCGGCTGGATCAGGCGCAGCTGGCGGCGGACATCGAAACGGTGCTGGCCGCCGGCGGCGGCGAGGTGCAGATGCAGATAGCGGTGCTCCAGCCGGAGATCACGCAGGAAAACGTGGCGGCAAATTACGGCATGATCAGCTACGCCGTGACGGACGCTTCCTCCTCGAACAGCAACCGTCTGGAGAACATTCGGCTGGCGCTTTCGTTCATCGACGGCATTTCGCTGGAGCCGGGCGAGAGCTTCTCGTTCAATCAGACCGTGGGCGAGCGCACGACGGCGCGCGGCTTCAAGACGGCGAAGGCATATTCGCAGAGCAAGGTCGTAGATGAGGTGGGCGGCGGCATCTGCCAGGTATCCACCACGCTGTTCAATGCCGTGGTCAAGGCAGATATGCAGATTGACGAGCGCCACCCGCATTCGCTGACGGTGAGCTATGTGGATCTGGGCAAGGACGCGGCTGTGGACTGGGGCAATAAGGATCTGCGCTTTACCAATACGTCCAGCGACCGTATCTACATTGGCTGCTACCTGACGGATGATAAGCGCGTGCGCATCGGCATATTCGGCAGGCTCATCCCCGATGGCGTTACCATTGCGCTTGAGGGTGAAAAGACGGACACCATCGATTACTCTACCGAATATCAGGTCAGCTTCTCGCTGGCTTCGGGCGAGCAGCGCGTGGCGCAGAAGGGCAAGAAGGGCTATCGCGCCGTGACCTATAAGGTCTGGTATGACGCGAACGGCAATGAGCTGGGGCGCATTGAGCTTTGTAAGAGCAAGTATTCGCCGACAACGGAGATTATTGAATACGGCGCATAAGCGTTTGACTTTGAACTATAATATGCTATAATAATGAATGAAAACGGTCGGAAAGCTCCGATGGACTTTTCAGATTATTACAAAAGGAGGGCGAGACGCTGTGCCCAGGCTGTACACGCGCGAGGAGGTGCGCCGGCGCAAGGTGAAATACCAGATATTTGCCGGCATGTTCGATTTCCTGTTTATCGTGGCGGGGATCGTCGTCATCATTGCGTGCATTATTTTGCTTTCGTCGCTGATCGGCTGGCTGCGCAGCGATGTGCCCGTCACGTTTAAAACGCTGTGGGAAACGGTAATGAAGGCGATTATCGTGCCCGAATAAGAACATATCTAATGGCTAATATATCAGGCAAAAGCCGGATATATGTCTGTCGAAGAACCCGGGAGAGCTCGAGAGGGCCGAAGCCCTCTCGAACCTCCAATCGTGCCCAGCGGCGTGTACGGTGGGCGCGGGGCGATTTTTGCGGCGGAAAATCTCATTTTCCAGAGCAAAAATCGTTTCTTTGCAGTTTTTGCGCCCGAAAATCCGAAGGATTTTAGCAAAAACTGGAGAGGGTGGTAGTGGCGGGGGAGCTGGCTTCCCCGTCCACATGCTTGTCAAAATTCTTTTTTGACAAGCCAATAGATCCGGCAAAAGCCGGATCTATGTTTGCACTAAGAACAAAAAAGACAAAAGGGAATGGAGATGGCGATATGCGGACAAGCTGGAACCAGCTTCATACGGAGATCGGCGCGTGCGAAAAATGCCGCCTGTGCCAGACGCGCACGAACGTGGTGCCGGGCGAGGGCGATCCAAATGCGGATCTGATGTTTATCGGCGAGGGTCCCGGGCGAGACGAGGATCTGCAGGGGCGGCCGTTTGTCGGGCGCTCGGGCGAGCTGCTCACGCGCATGATCCGCGCCATCGGCCTGGAGCGCGAGCAGGTGTACATCTGCAACGTGGTGAAATGCCGTCCGCCGCAAAATCGCAATCCCGAGCCTGATGAAGCGGCGGCGTGCATAAACTATCTGCGCGCGCAGGTTGCGCTGGTGCGCCCGAGGGTGATCGTGCTGCTGGGCAAGGTGGCCTGCCGCTATACCCTGGGTGAGGAGCTGTCGGTGATGCGCGTGCACGGCCAGTGGTACGAGCGCAAGGGCGTGTACTTCATGCCGACGTTCCACCCGTCGTTCCTGCTGCGCGATCCGGGCATGAAGCGCGCCGCGTGGGACGATTTCCAGAAGATACGGGATAAGCTCAACGAGATCAAGGCAGGGGAGTAATTCATGGAAGCAGAGCTGAAGCGGCTGCGGTCAGAGCTGGAAAAGCTGATCGATGAGGTCTATGTAGGCGAAAAAAAGGTGCTGGTGCACGGCGAAGGCGAAGCTGGCGCGCGTGTAATGCTCATTGGCGAGGCACCCGGCCAGCAGGAAACGCTGGCGCGCCGCCCATTCGTGGGCAAGGCCGGAAAGAACCTGGATGAATTTCTGGAAATGGCTGAGATAGACCGCAGTCAGCTGTATGTTTCCAATACCGTGAAATTCCGCCCGACCCGCGTTTCCGCCGCCGGACGCATCGTGAACCGGCCGCCGACGCGCGAGGAGATCAATCTGTTCCTGCCGTGGCTCAGGCGCGAGATCGAGCTGGTGAACCCGCAGACGGTGGTGACGCTGGGCAACGTGCCGCTGCGCGCGCTGACGGCATCGCGGGCGACCATCGGCGAAAGGCATGGACAGTTCATGCAGGCGGACGGGATTGAAATATACCCGATGTATCACCCCGCGTCCATCATCTACAATCCCTCGCTGCGCGAGGTTTACACCGCAGACGTGCGGCGGCTGGGGCAGTGGCTCCGCGAAAATGCCGCAAACGGCTGATAAACCGGCACAGCCCAAAATCTTAGTAATAAAATATGCGATAATACGCATTTATGCCTTGCGCTTTGCACGCATTTGTGTATAATAACAAGGTAGCTATCCGCAGCCGTACCCTGTTGTTCGGCGGCGATCATCAAGGATAGACGCGGCGGCCGGTGCGCGCGCCGATTTTGGGGAGGAAGATGTAATATGAGCCTGATTAAATGCCCGCGCTGCGAGCTGAATTACATGCTGGATACGGATAAAATGTGCTCCGTCTGCAGGCGTGAGGTGCGCGGCGAAAATGAGCAGGACGATATGATTGAGCTGTGCTCCGAGTGCGGCGAAAATCCGGTGGTGCCGGGACAGGAGCTTTGCGCCTATTGCCTGAAGGAGCTGGCACAGCGCGGCGGCGACGATCAGCAGAGCGAGGAGCCGGACGTGACCGAGGCCGCCAATATCGGCATTGATTCCGTGAGCACGATGGATGAGATCGAGCTGGACATCGATGACAGCCTGGGCGATGACGCCTTTACCGACGAGGACAAGGCCTTCTTTGGCGGAGACGACGATGAGGATGATACCGAGGAGGCCAACGAGAAGAACGCTGCCGCGACCAGCGGCAAAAAGTGAGCGTGAGAATCTGGGCCATTTCGGATCTGCATCTGCCGGCGCACCAGAAGCCGATGGATATTTTCGGCGAGCAGTGGGCGAACCATGTATCGCGCATCAGCGCCGACTGGCGGGCGCGCGTGGCGGCGCAGGACATCGTGCTGCTGCCCGGCGACCTGAGCTGGGCGATGCATCTGGAGGAAGCGCAGGATGATCTTGCAATGATCGGCGCGCTGCCGGGCAGAAAGATATTGCTGCGGGGCAACCACGATTACTGGTGGAGCTCCATCGGCCGCGTGCGCCGCGCACTGGAAGCAGGCTGCTTCGCCATTCAGAACGACAGCCTGTTTTTGGACGGTATTTTATTTGCCGGCTCGCGCGGCTGGGTGATCCCTGCGGATGAAAACGCGGAATCAGATGACGCGCGCATTTACCGGCGCGAGCGCCAGCGGCTGGAAATGTCGCTAAGGAGCGCGCGCGATAAGAGCGCGGACGCGCTGCTGATCGCCATGCTGCACTACCCGCCGCGCAGTCAGGTGCAGGCGGGCTTTTCGGATATTCTGTCAGCCTACGGCGTGCGGCACGCGGTATACGGCCATCTGCATGGCGCGGGGCTCAACGGCGCCATTGCGGGCGAGGTGGACGGCATTATTTACCATCAGGTCTCCTGCGACGGACTGGGTTTCCGTCTGGCGCAGATAATGGAATGCGAATAAAAATATAAACGATAACGACAGAGAGGTACGAAGCATGCAAGAGCGAATACTGCTGCTTTTGAATCCCTGCGCCGGACAAAAGCGCGCCAACCGCTTTATGCCGGAGATCATCCGGCTGTACAATGAGCGCGGCTACGAATGCGTATGCTATGTGACCGCCGGCAGCGGCGACGCGACGCGCTATCTGGCGGCGCACGCCGCGGGCTTTGCGCGCATCGTGTGCATCGGCGGCGACGGCACGCTGAACGAGACCATTTCGGGGCTCATCGAGGGCGGCGTGAGCTGTCCGGTGGGTTACATACCGGCGGGCACCACCAACGACTACGCCAGCAGCCTTGGCCTTTCGGGAGATGTGATGCAGGCGGCGGCCGACGCGGTGGACGGCCGGGTATTTCGCTTTGACCTGGGCGAGTTTAACGGACGGAGCTTTATATATACCGCGTCCTGCGGCGCGTTTGCCAAAACCAGCTATACCACGCCGCAGCTGACCAAGAATCTGCTGGGACATCTGGCGTATGTGCTGGAGGGCATCAAGGATCTGCCGAATCTGAAGCCGATTCACCTGAAGGTGACGGCAGGGAACGCGGTGTACGAGGATGAATACCTGTTCTGCTCGATCACCAATTCCATTTCGGTGGGCGGCATTCTCAAGCTCGATCCGGATCTGGTGCGCCTCAACGACGGGCTGTTCGAGGTGATGCTGATTAAGAATCCGACCACGCCCGCGCAGTGGACGCGCATTCTCATGGCGCTGCGCACCAGCGAGCTGAATAATGAAATGATCGATTTTTTCACCGCGCAGTCGCTCAGGGTCGAAACGGCGGAGGAGATCGAATGGACGCTCGACGGTGAGCGCGGCGAGCGCGGGCGGGAATTCACGGTACGAAACCTGAACCAGCGCATCGAGCTTGTGCTGCCTGAGGCCGCGTTGGATACGCTGCCGGTAGAGGTTGAACAGGATGCAGAATTATCAGATTGAAATGGAACGCGAGCTGGCCGAAATCCGCAAAAGCGGGCTTCGGCCGCTTCTTGTGCTGCACGCATGCTGCGCGCCCTGCTCAAGCGCCGTGCTGGAGAAGCTGAGCGAGGATTTTCGAATCATCGTGTTTTTTTATAATCCGAATATCGCGCCCGAGGCCGAGTTTGCGCGCCGCGCGGATGAGGAAGAGCGGCTGGTGCGCGAAATGGGCTTGGCGGACGTGCGCGTGGCGCGCGGCGAATACGATGCGGCGGCCTTCTATGCCGCCGTGCGCGGGCATGAAGGCGATCCGGAGGGCGGTGTGCGCTGCGGCATCTGCTTTGAGCAGCGTCTGGCGGCGACGGCGCGCTATGCCGCGCAGGTGGGCGCGGATTATTTCACTACGTCGCTGTCCATTTCGCCGCTGAAGGACGCGCAGCGGATCAATGAGATCGGCGCGGCGGCTGCGGCCAAATGCGGCGTGAAATATCTGTATTCCGATTTTAAGAAGAAGAACGGCTATGCGCGCTCTCTGGAGCTTTCCAGGCAATATGGGCTCTACCGGCAGGATTATTGCGGCTGCGTGTTTTCAAAGCGCGAGGCGGAGGATCGGCGCGCCGCGCGGCTGGATATGGATGCGCTTCGTGCGGGCCTGAAGCCGAACGATATTGGCTGGACAATCGAGTATCACGATGAAATCGATTCCACCAACACGCGCGCAAAGGCGTTGGCTGCGGCGGGCGCGGCGCATGGCACGCTGGTGCTGGCCGACCGGCAGACGGCGGGGCGCGGGCGCTTTGCCAGACCCTTCTATTCGCCCGAACACGCGGGCGTGTATATGTCGGTCATACTGCGTCCCGAGATCGCACCTGAGCGCGCCGTGATGATCACCAGCATGGCGGCGGTGGCCGTGGCACGCGCGATGGAGCGTACCGCGGGCGTGCACGCGGCCATCAAGTGGATCAACGACGTCTATCTGAACGAAAAAAAAGCCTGCGGCATACTCTGCGAGGCGGGTCTCGACGCGCAGCGCGGCGGGCTGGATTATGTGGTGATGGGCATCGGCGTGAACGTGGGGCGGATGCAGTTTCCGCCGGAGCTTGAGGAGACGGCTACGTCGCTGGGCAACGCCTGCGGCCGCGCGGTTTCCAGAACGGACTTTCTGGCGGCATTGCTGGCGGAGCTGAACGCACTCTGGCCAAAGCTGGACAGCGAAGAGATACTGCGCGAGAGCCGCGAGCGCTCCATGGTGCTCGGGCGCGACGTGCTCGTGCTGCGCGGCGACGAGCGTTTTTGGGCGCGCGCCGTGGCGATCGAGGCGGACGGCAGCCTGACGGTCGAAACGCCGGACGGGCGGCGCATCAGCCTGCATTCCGGCGAGGTCAGCCTGAAGATCAGGCCCGGGGCTTAAAGCCTGAGCAGCTCTGCGCCCAGAAGCGCCGCGTCGGCTTCGTTGTGCGTGGCGCAGATCAGCGTTTTTCCGGCGCTCTGGCAGCGGATCAGCGCGGCGGCACGACGGCGGTTTGCTTCGTCGAGACCGGTGAAGGGCTCGTCGAGCAGCAGCAGCGCATATTCCGCAGCCAACGCGCGCGCAATGGCGATCCGTCGCCGCATGCCGCCGCTGAGCATGCGCACGGGCAGGTGCAGATCCTCGGCGCTGATGCCGAGCGCTGCGGCAAGATCAAAGGCGTCTGCACGCGAAAAACCCCGACGCGCCGCGAGCAGAATGTTCTTTTCAGCGGTCATGCCTTCAAAGAGCCGGTCGTTTTGAAAGACCGCGCTCTTTTTTTCGGAAGTGTGGGAATTGGTAAAATCAGGTTCCAAGGGAAAATGCCGACAATTCGTCACAGAGAACGAGATACTGCCCGAATTGGGCGAGATCAAACCTGCGGCGAGCCGAAGCAGCGTAGTTTTGCCGCGCCCGGACGCGCCAGTCACACAGGTCGCGCTGCCCGACTCAAAGCGGTGGGAAAAATCACGGAATATGCTCTTTTCGCCGTATGCAAAGCACACGCGGTCAAATATCAACGCCATAACGCGGTTCTTCCCTCCAATCGCGCAGCGGCGGCGCGCAACAGATGGGCAAAAATGCGCGCGCTCGCGGCGCTGAGCAGTATGACCGCGGCCGTCCACGCGAGCAGGTCGCCGGTCATCAGGTAAACCTTGGCACGGTAGAGGCGTTCGCCAATCGTGCCTGCGGGAATGCAGATCAGCTCTGCGGCCACGCCGGATTTCCACGCCAGCCCCAGCGCCGTGGCGCAGCTCTTCGCAAACGCGGGCAGTGCGGGCAGTGCGTAGCAGTACAGGATCCTGCGGTGCGCGGGCAATTGGAAGAGCCGCGCCATTTCCAGCATTTCAGGATCGGCGCGCTCGTTCTCAGCCAGCGCATCCGCATAGCACAGCGGAAAGACCACCAGCGCGGCGATACATGTGGATAAGCTGCGCGCAGGCAGCCATAGCAGTGCCAGAATAACGTAGGACGCTACGGGAATGGCGCGCAGCACGGCGTACAGCGGCGCGATCAGCACCCGAAACGCGCGCCAGCGCGCGCTGCATGCCGCTGCACCCGCGCCGCAGAGCAGTCCGATCAGAAAGCCCAGCAGGATGCGCGCTGCGGAATGCAGCAGCGCGAGCCAGAAATCTGCGGAAACGCACAGCGCCGCCAGCCGCAGGAACACCTGAACGGGCGACGCCAGCAGAAAATCGCGGCCAACCAGCAGCGCAGCCGCCTGCCACACGGCAAGCCAGAATGCAGCTGCGGCAAATTGGATGCGCTTTCCGCGCTTATTTTGCATAATAGAATTCGGTGTCAGGCAGTGCACCGCCCACGGAATCCGCATCGGCGTCAAAGAGCACCTTCAGATAACCGCTGAGCTTTTCCTGCATTTCAGCGCCGGTAATAAAGCAGATGTTACAGGCAGGCAGTGCCTTTTCCGCCACGGCAGCGGGTACGATGTCGTATTGCTCGATCAGCGCTGCGGCATCGGCAGTATTGGCATTGACCCACGCAACGGAGTCGGCATAGGCGTCCATAAACTGCGCGACGGTCTCAGGTTCGCTTTCAATGAATTCGCGGCGCGCCACCACAACGCCGGTGATCATGGCGCTGCCGCCGTCGGGCTGAAGCGCATCCCATTCGGCGCTCAGATCCAGCGCCACACGCATTTCGGGCGCCTTGGCCTGTGCGACAGTGATGAACGGCTGCGGCAGCAGCGCCGCGGCGTCCGGATGGCTCAGCAGCGCCGCCAGACATTCGCTGTGCTCAGACTTGTACTCGATGTGGACGTCCTTGTCCGGTTCAAGACCGTTGGCGCGCAGAATATAGTTCAGCGCATATTCGGGCGTTGCGCCTTTGCCGGCGGAATAGACGGTGCGTCCCTTCAGGTCGGCCACGCTGTTTATATTCGCATCGGTCGTGGCGATATACAATACGCCCAGCGTGTTCACGGCCAGCGCCTGGAGCTCGCCCTGCATGCGCTGATAGAGCACGGCGGCGAGGTTTGCCGGAAGCGCGGCGATGTCGATCTCGCCCTTGGCGAGCCTGGGGGTGATTTCATCCGCGGCGGCGCAGATCTCAAATTCATAATCGCCGCTATCCGCCATCATTTTGACCATGCCCATGGCCGTCGGCCCCTTCAGCGCCGCCACGCGCGCGCCTTCACCCAGCGCACAGCCGGTCACTAGCAGGCAAAGTACAAGCAGCAATAAAAACAGCTTTTTCAATTTGAACACCTCGAATACTTTAAATTATTTATATCGCCGCGATAGAATACGGCTGGCTCTATTTTAGATGTATCGCTGCGTCTTGTCAAGGCGCGCGCGGTTGACAAACAACGGCAGGGAATGTTATAGTAAATACAGAAAATTTTGTTATTTGGAGGAAGATTGCATTTATGAAGATCGCGCTTGCAAACGACCATGCGGCCGTTGAACTGAAAAAGCATGTGCTGGCTTATCTGGAATCCAAAGGGCACGAGGTGCTGAATTTCGGCACCGATGTTGAGGAACGCACCGATTATCCCGTGCGCGGCGAAACGGCGGCGCGCGCCGTGGCAGAAGGGCGCGCCGAGCGCGGCATACTGCTCTGCGGCACCGGCGTGGGCATTTCGCTGGCCGCCAACAAGGTGCACGGCATCCGCTGCGCGTGCGTGTCTGAACCGGTGAGCGCGCGTATGTGCCGCGCCCACAACAATTGCAACATGATTGCCTTCGGTGCGCGCATCGTCGGCCCGCAGATGGCCGAGGCCATTGTGGACGCCTTTCTTGAAACGGAGGCCGAGGGCGGCCGCCACGCTCAGCGGGTGGCAATGATTATGGACATCGAACGCCGCGAATCCGGAAAATGAGGGATCACAAAAGCGCGTTCTGAAGAAAACAGGACGCGCTCTGTCTGTCGAAAAACCCCGGGAGAGCTCGAGAGGGTCGAAGCCCTCTCGAGTTTCCAGTCGTGCCCG
>CAKUOX010000038.1 GCA_934670175.1 uncultured Clostridia bacterium
GTGAGGGTGGCAGTGGCGGGGGAGCGTGCTTCCCCGTCCACCCAGCTTGTCAAAAACTTTTTTGACAAGCAGATACCGCCGAGGCAGTCTTGCCTCGGCGGTATATTCAATATGGTCTTACTTGTTGCCGTCGCTCTTGCGCTTCATGAAGTTGGGCACGTCCGGCGTGAAGCCGCGGCGAGCCTGCGTGCGAGATTCGGGCGAATCGTCGGAATAGACGCGGCTGCGGCGCGGACGGGGTTCACCTTCGCCTGCGGCGTTGTACTCGCGATCCGGATCCTCATAGCGGCGTTCACGGTTCGCGGGGCGCTGCTTGCGCTCGAAGATCGGGGAGACCTCGGCGTCGTCAAAGCTGCGGGCAGGACGCTCGCGGCGCGGCTCCACCTCTTCCTCGTTGTCGAGGAACGCAGAAGTATTCTTTTTCTTATCTGCGGCGAAGGGCGTCTTTTCAAAGCCGGTGGCGATAACGGTGATCTTCACCTCATCCTTCATGTTCTCATCAATGCCCGCACCGAAGATGATGTTGGCGTCCTCATCGGCTGCGGCGGTAATGAGCTGCGCGGCCTCGTTAATGTCGATGATGGAGGTGTCCGGTCCGCCGGTGATATTGATCAGCACCGCGCGCGCGCCGTCGATGCTGGTCTCGAGCATCGGGCTGGAAATGGCCATCTTTGCGGCTTCCACCATGCGGTTCTCGCCCTTGCCGATGCCGATGCCCATATGCGCCAGACCGCGGGACTGCATCACCGTGCGCACATCCGCGAAGTCCAGATTGATCAGCGACGGCATGGCGATCAGGTCGGAAATGCCCTGAATGCCCTGACGCAGCGTATCGTCTGCGATCTTGAAGGCGTCGGTCATCGTCGTGCCCTTGGTCACAACGCTGAGCAGACGGTCGTTCGGCACGACAACCAGCGTGTCCACATGCGCCTTCAGACGCTCGATGCCGGATTCTGCATTGCGCATGCGCTGGCGGCCTTCAAACATGAACGGCTTGGAAACCACGCCGATGGTCAGAATGCCCATATCGCGCGCGACCTCCGCGATCACGGGCGCCGCGCCGGTGCCAGTGCCGCCGCCCATGCCGCAGGTCACGAACACCAGATCGCTGCCCTTGATGGCGTTGGCGACGTCCTCGCGATTCTCCTCAGCAGCCTTCTGACCCACGTCCGGATTCGCGCCCGCGCCGAGCCCCTTTGTGACCTTCTCGCCGATCTGAATCTTTTCATCGGCCTTGCAGAGGGCGAGCGCCTGCTTATCGGTATTCACGGCGATGAATTCCACGCCCTTCAGGCCGGAATCCACCATGCGGTTGACCGCATTGGTGCCCGCGCCGCCAACACCTACGACCTTAATCGAAGCAAAATTGCTGTTTTCGTTCATTTCGTTTGCATCCATTTCAAATTCAATCACAAGGCATCCCCCTCGTCTGTATAAATTGTTCTGCGCCGGTCTACTTCTTCTTTTTCAAAAAACCGGTGAGCTTGCTGCCAAAGCTGTCGTCATCCGCATCGTGGCGCTCGATCGAATCAAAGGTAATGTCGATCAGCCCCAGCGCGGAGGAGTATACGGGGCTGTTCATCTTCGCGGTCTTCGGTGCGGACGCCTTCACCGGCATGCCCACCTTTTCCGAAAGATAGTCCCGCGCGCCGCGCATCATGGAAATGCCGCCGCCGGTCAGGTATATCTGAGAACGCGCACCGAGAAACTCCACGGCGTCGTTTTTCAGCGTCGTATCGATCAGACCGCACAGCTCGTTCATGGTTTTCTCCACGCACTCGCGCACGACCTCGCGCGGAAAGCTGAGCCTGCGGCCGCGGGCGTCGTACACCTCGGCCATATTTTCCTGATCGAATTCATCCGGATTAAACACATAGCTGCGCTTAATCTGCTCCGCTGCGCGCATCGGTATGCGCAGCTGGGTAGCAAGATCTGCGGTAATGTGTCCGCCGCCCATGTCCAAAACCTTATGAGACACGATCGCCTCACCGCGGATCACACTGATCTCGGTGTTCAGATAACCGCAGTCGATCAGCACGGAAACGCGGTCGCGATCCTCAATGCTGAGCAGCAGCAGACTCTCGCCCAAAGTGGAGGAAAGGAAGCCGAGGATCGTTAGCTTCAGCGCGCCGAGTATCTCCTTCGCATCCGCTATAAATTGCGGATCTGCCAGAATAAAGGAAGTGCACGCGCGCAGCTTGCTGCCGTGGCCGCTGGGCTCCATCGTCTTTTTGCCGTCATCCACCTGGAACCACGCCGGCGAACGATGCAGCACGAGCCACCCCTGCTCCGCGATTTTCAGCTGCTCCGCGGCAGCGTCCTGCACCTGATCCAGGCTGGCGTCGGTCACGCCGTCATCCGTCAGTTCAATTTCCGCCTCGGCGCTGCACACGCGAATGTATTCGCTCGGCACGCCCACATATATTTCGCGAATCTTTTCGTTGGCTTCAAGCTCGGCCGCAGCGATCGAATCGCGCACGCGCTGGATCATCTGGCCGGGCGTATTCCAGTCGCCGTCCTTATAGCCGTCATACGGCACGGTGCCCGTTCCCAGAAATTCAAGGCGGTCAATGCCGCTGTTGCGCGCAATAATCGTTACGATCTTCGATGTGCCAAATTCGATGGCGGCTATCTGCGTTTTGCTCATATCTGTCGTTCGCCCACCTTATCCATCCAATCTTCCTATTGATACACCTACTGTATCATATTATACATGGATTTCAATTCACATGCAAACGCGAAACCGCCGAATTTCGCGTTTTTTCGCAAGTGTCGAAATTGTTTCAAATTTCAACCAAGATGCTGTCACGCGAAATTCGGTGGAATCTTACATTTAAGGGGAATGGCCTATCGATATTGCAGGCACGCTCAGGTGCCGGACTGCGCGGGGCGATAATCGGCCTTCTCGGCGCTGCTGACATCCAGCGTGCCGCCGCTCTCGCCGCGCTGCTCAAGATCTGCCACCGCGCTCTTCATCCAGGCGATTTTATCCCCCATGTTCTGAACGTCGCCCAGCAGCACGGTGATGCCGCGGCGCGTACAGAGCGTAATGGCCTCGGGTGCGTCCAGATCGAGCTGCGAAACGTAGCCCGAAGCGCCGTTTTGCCGTATGGCGGAGATCACCGCGCGGTAGGCCTCAAGCTGCGCATCTCTCACGCCGATCGGGCTGCCGATCTCGGCGGCAGATGGCTGAAGCCCCGACACATACACGAGATCCATATTCGGCGCCTCGTCCGTTGCTTCCATCACGACGCCCTCGGGATCGAGTATGCGTATCTTGCCCATAAACAGCGCCATGGCCGCGCGTTCCCGCGCGCGCACGGTAATCTGAACCGTATTCGGATAGCGTATGCCGATCTGCTCTACCGCCACCGTACCCAGCGCGTTTACGCCCCGGCGTGCCGCCGCTTCATCCACGGCAAATATCGATGTATCCGGCTGGATCCCGGCCGCGCGTACCACGTCCTCCTGCGGGACGCTCACAGCGCCGCGCACCGTCACATGGCGCACCACGAATACGCCCCTGACCAGAAACACACACGCCAACGCGAGCAATGCCAGAATCAGCAGCGCCCTGCGGCCAGAATTGCCGCGCCGTTTTTTGCGCATTGCTATCCCTCCCCGACTGCGCCGCGCGCTTCGGCGGCCGATATGTTCATCAATACGGCGCTCGCAGCCATCACGATGGAAATGCTGGTACCGCCGGAGCTGAAAAATGGCAGCGGCAGACCCGTGGTCGGCATCACGCCAATCACCACCGCCACGTTCATCACTGCCTGCACGCCGATCATCGCCGTAATGCCACCCGCCAGCAGGCTGCCAAAGCGGTCGCGGCAGCGAATCGCAATGCGCAGGCCAAAGAATATGAACGCCGCAAACAGCGCCAGTATGCCAAGACAGCCGATCAGTCCCAGATCCTCGCCAACGACGGCAAAAATGAAATCCGATTCAGGATAGGGCAAAAATGCGTACTTCTGCCGACCCTTGCCCAAGCCCATGCCGAACAGCCCGCCGGAGCCGAACGCCAGCAGCGACTGTGCCAGCTGATAGCCCTCATTGCTCAGGTAGGCGAACGGATCGCGAAATGACATCAGCCGCGCGCGCCGATACGGCTCGGACAGCGCATAGTAAACGCCGAGCACCGCACCGCATGCACCGGTGAGCGCCAGATGCCGCCACTTCGCGCCGGCCGTCATCACCATGATCGCCGATACAATCAGGATACTGCCCGCCGTGGAAAGATTCGGCTGCAGAAGTATCAGAAAAAAGCAGAGCGCCGGAAACAGGAACGCAGGCACAAGCCCGCCGAAAAAGCGGGTCACATCATAATTGCGCCGGCTCAGCAGCCGCGCCAGATGCAGTATGACCGCATATTTGGCCATCTCGGACGGCTGAAAGCTGACCGGCCCCAGCCGAAGCCAGCGCCGCGAGCCGTTTAATGACCTGCCGATGCCCGGTATGGCAACCAGGATCAGCAGCACGATGCTCACTATCAGCAGTACGCTGGAGATCCTGGGCTTTGCCAGCAGGTGATAATCGATTTTCAGCAGCAGGAGCATGGCGATCGCGCCCGCGGCCACGCCCATCAGCTGGGAATAGACCTCCGCAAGCGGGCTGCCGCTGTCCTGCGCATTGTAATAGCTGGCGGCATACAGCACCACCAGCCCGCCGGCGATGAGCGCGATAAAGCTGATCAGCAGACCGCGATCCACGCCGGCGAACAGATCAAGGTGTTTCTTCTGCGGCGTATCCGCAGCCTTTGCCCCGGAGACCGGGCGCAGGGTCAAGCCTGCCTGCCCTCCAGGCGGTTCACGATCTCCTTGAAGATGCGGCCGCGCGCCTCATAATCCTCAAACATATCAAAGCTCGCGCAGCTGGGCGAAAGCAGCACCGCGCCGCCCGCCTTTGCACGCTCGAACGCCGTATTGATCGCGCGCTCAAAATCATAGCCCGCGTGCACCCAATTATGGAAGCCCACCTTTTCCAGCGTCCTTGCGCACTGCTCGGCCGTATCGCCGATCAGCACGACCGACTCGATGGGCGCCTTCATTATCTCCTCGCACAGCGGCGTAAAATCCGTGTGCTTATCGTAGCCGCCGAGGATCAGCACGGTGGGCTGCTTCATGGCGCGCACTGCCTGAATGCTGGAATCCACGTTCGTACCCTTGGAATCGTTAATGAAGCGCACGCCGTCCAGCTCGCGCACGAACTCGATGCGATGCTCCACGCCCTTGAAGGTACGCAGGGTGTGCCGAATCACCGGCGCGGGCACGTCCGCCGCCATCGCCATGGCGGAGGCTGCCAGCGCGTTGCGCAGGTTGTGCTCGCCGGGAATGTATACCTCGTTCGCCGCGCAGATGGTTCTGAAGCGCTCAGGCGTGCCGAATACGATGCTGCCATCCTTCACAAACGCGCCGAAGGACACTTCTTCGCGGGAAGAAAACCACACTACCTGCGCCCGCGTATGCGCCGCCATGCCGCGCGTCACGGGATCATCCCAGTTGAGCACCACGAAATCGTGCGCATCCTGGTTTTCGAAAATGCGCTCCTTCAGGGCGATATAATTCTCCATCGTGCCGTGACGGTTCAGGTGATCCTCGGAAATGTTCAGCACCGCGCTGACAAACGGATGGAATTTGGACGAGGTCTCCATCATGAACGACGAGATCTCACACACCGTCACGTCGCCCGGCTTCATTTCCGGCACAGCGCCCGAATACGGCGTGCCGATATTGCCGACCACATGCGTGCGCTTGCCCGCGTTTTTGAATATTTCGCCCAGCAGCGTCACCGTAGTGGTCTTGCCGTTGGTGCCGGTAATGGCCAGCAGCGTGCCCGTGGATTCGCGGTAGGCGTATTCGATCTCGCCCATGATCTCCACGCCCGCCTGCCGCGCGGCGTCCATCACCGGATGCGTCGGCGGTATGCCGGGACTCACGATCAGCGCATCCATTTCGCCCACACGCTTCTCGGGCTCCCTTTCCTCAAGCAGCAGGTGCGCGCCCATGCGCTCAATCTCATCCAGCGCCGTGCCAAACTTTTCGCGCGCCTTCGCGTCGCAGGCATACACCTCCAAGCCGCGCAGCAGCAGCAGCCTTGCCGCCGCCACACCGCTTCTGGCCAATCCAAGAACCATCGCTTTTTTCGCCATGGCTGTATCCTCCTTTATAAACTGGGGGCGGCCCGGCCACGCACACCCGCGCCGCGCCAGTCCGCCCTGAAATAAATGATAGAAGCCCGGCGGGAAAGCCCGCAGGGCAGACCCGCAGATTACGCCACAAAGCCCAGCAGCGCCAGCAGGCACAGCGCCGCCGTCGCCACATAGTACATGGTCACCACGCGCGTTTCCGGCATGCCGGAAAGCTCAAAGTGATGGTGCAGCGGCGCCATCTTGAAGATGCGCTTGCCGGTGCCCGTCTTGCGCTTGGTGTACTTGAAGTAGCCCACCTGAATAATATCCGACAGGCTGGAGAGGAACATTGCCAGCGCAATGACCGGCAGCAGCAGCGACAGCTTCGTCACCATCGTCATGCCCACCAGCATGCCGCCGATGAAGAAGGAGCCGACGTCGCCCATGAACACGCGCGCGGGATAGCCGTTGAAGCGCAAAAACGACATCAGCGCGCCCGCCATCGCACCCGCCATGATCGCCGTATTGAGCAGATTGGCGCTGTTTGCGCCGTTTGCAGCCGCCATCGTCAGGCAGATCAGCATCATGGCGATAAAATCGATCATGGAGCAGCCCGCCAACAGGCCGTCCAGGCCGTCGAGCAGATTCGCGGAATTGACCGTGCCCACCAGAATGAACATCATCACCGGAATATAGACCCAGCCAAGGTTCCAGCTGACGTTGAAAAACGGCACCGTGAGCTCCGCGCCGATGGAAGGCGTGAGATATGCCCACACGGACAGCCCCGCAGCCAGTATAATCTGCGGCACCAGCTTCTGCTTGGGCGTGAGCCCCAGCGAGCGCTTGAGCTTGACCTTGATAAAATCATCTACAAAGCCCACCAGGCCAAAGCCCACCGCGCTGACCACGATCATCAGCAGGTGGTCAAAGCGCGCCTCGCCATAGGCGAACGCGCAGCCGGCAATCAGCGCCGGAATGGCGAAGATGATGCCGCCCATCGTGGGCGTGCCCTGCTTTTTCTTGTGGCTTTCAGGCCCCAGATCATAGATCGTCTGCCCGAATTTCAGCTTCTTGAGCCACGGGATCATGATCGGCCCAAATACGACCGTCATCACAAAGGACGCAATGATCGTCCATATCAGCCTCTGCATCTTCTGTTCCCTCCAACTTTATCAGCCTTACTGATCGATCTCCTTCAAAAGCTCCGCCACCACGATCTTTTCATTGAACGGATAGCGCACACCCTTGATCTCCTGATAGGTCTCATGTCCCTTGCCCGCCAGCACCACCACGTCCGAGGGCTGCGCGTGCGTCAGCGCATACTTGATGGCCTCGCGGCGATTCTCGATCACCACATATTCGCAGCCGGTACCCCGAATGCCCTCTTCAATGGCGTCGAGAATGTCCATCGGATCCTCGCCGCGCGGGTTATCGCTGGTCAGGATGCAGAAATCGGCCAGCTCGCCCGCCACCTCGCCCATCAGCGGGCGCTTTGCGCGGTCTCGGTTGCCGCCGCAGCCGAACAGGGCGATCATACGTCCCTTCGCCGTCTGCCGAATGGCCTTGAGTATATTCTCCAGGCTGTCCGGCGAATGCGCGTAGTCCAGGATCACGCGATAGGGCGTGCCGGTCTCCAGCAGTTCAATGCGGCCGGGCACGGAGCGCACATCCTCGAGACCGCGGCGAATGGTATCCGGATCGATGCCCAGCTGAATGCAGATGCCCGCCGCCAGCAGCGCATTGTACACATTGAAGATGCCCGCCAGTTTCAGCGCGACGGACACGCGGAAATGCTTGTGCCACGACATCAGGAAATTCGAGCCGCTCTCGCCGATCTCGATGTCGTTGGCGTACACGTCGCTGCCCTCGCGGATGCCCACGCGCAGCGCATCGCGGCCGAGCCTGCGCATGCCCGCGGCGACGTGGTCATCGTCCGTATTATAGACGATGGCGTGGGTCATTTTCGGATCAAAGAAGCGCATTTTGCATTCAAAATAGCTCTCCATCGTATCAAAGAAATCCAGATGATCCTGCGAAAAATTGGAGAACGCGCCCACATCGAACACGATGCCCGCCAGCCGGTCCAGCGCCAGCGCGTGCGCGGAGACCTCCATGACCACGCAGTCCACACCCGCATCCACCATGCGCGCCAGCATCGCCTGCGTATCCACCGGATCCGGCGTGGTAAGCTTGGTGGGAATGGTTTCGTCGCCGATCATCGAGCACACCGTGCCGATCAGGCCGACCTTCTTGCCTGCCTCCTCGAGAATGGACTTGAGCAGAAAGCTGGTGGTGGTCTTGCCCTTCGTGCCGGTAATGCCGATCATGCACATCTTGCGGACGGGGTTATCGTGAAACTGAGCCGCCGCGTAGGAAAGTGCCAGGCGCACGTCCTCTACCACCACCTGCGGCACATCCAGCTCCAGAGGATGCGTCACCAGCAGCGCCGCCGCGCCGCTGGCTACGGCCTGGGGCGCAAAGCGGTGCGCGTCCATCTTGAACCCGGGCGTGCACACGAACAGGTCGCCCGGCTGTACCTTTCTGGAATCAATGCAGATATTGCTTATTTCAACATCACGATCGCCGATAATCTGGACCTTGCCCGGGATCGTGGCCGTTAATACACTCAGTTTCATTCTGCTTCCCCCTGTAATTCGCTTTGGGATCTCTCAGCGGCAGCGTCCGGCGGTTCAAAGACCACCGTCACCGTTGCCGAGGGGCAGACCTTTTCATCTGCGGCGGGCGACTGCGATTTTGCCAGCCCGCTGCCCTCTATACGCAGCTTCAGACCGTAGGACCTGAGCATTCGGTTTGCCTCCAGCACTGACATGCCCGTTACATCCGGCACACCGATTATATCATTATCCCCCGCGTCTGTTAATTTGTCAACATACAGCATCATCAGCGCGCCGCAATTCATCTGTGCGCCCGCAGCCGGCAGCTGGTGAATCACATGCCCGCCCTCGCCGTTGAACACGCAGTCGAGCCCGGCAGCACGCACCTGCTTTTCGGCCTCGGAAAGCGTGAGTCCCTGCACATCCGGCACGGAAATCGGCTCCGCCGACGCGTCCGCCTCCGGCGCGACGCCCAGGTAGATCAGCGACTGCCGCAGAATCTCGCCCGCGAACGGCGCAGCGGTCACGCTGCCAAAATCGATGGCGACGTCCGCCTCCTCCACGATAAAGAGCAGCGCGATCTGCGGATCATCCGCCGGCGCAAAGCCCAGGAAGGAGCCGATGTGCTTGTCCGTAGAAACCACGCCGTCCACATACACCTGCGCGGTACCGGTCTTGCCGCCCACGCGGTAGCCGGGTACGGCCGCGTTTTTGCCGCCGCCCTCGCGCACCACGCCCTCAAGCAGCGCGCGCATCGTAGCCGATGTCTCCGCCTTGATGGGATTCGCGCGCACGCGGGTCTGACTTTGGCAGATCGTTTCGCCGTTGCCGTCGGTGATCTCGCGCACCACGCAGGGCGTCAGCAGCCGCCCGCCGTTGATGGCGGCGCATGCCGCCGTAAGCATCTGCACCGGCGTTACCGCTACCGACTGGCCAAAGCCGATACGCGCAATGTCCACGCGCTTTACCGTGCTGCGCGGGATCACGATGCCGCTCGCCTCGCCCGGAATATCCACGCCGGTCGCCTGACCGATGCCAAAGGCCGACAGATAATCATAGAAGCGGTCGACGCCCAGCCGCAGCCCCATTTCCACAAATACGGGATTGCAGGAATTCTGCAGCGCCTGTGCAAAGCTCTCCGCGCCGTGCGGCCTGCCCCAGCATTTGATGCGGCCGCCCTCCACATGAATCGAGCCCGAGCAATAAAAGCCCTCCGACGGCGTGACCAGCCCCGCATCAAGCGCGGAGGCCGCGGTCAGTATCTTGAATGTAGAGCCCGGCTCGTATGCGTCCGTCACGCAGCGGTTGCGCATCATTTCGGTGAGCGCGGAAACGTCGCTGCGGGGCGGTTCGTTCAGGTCGTAGTCCGGCTTATTCACCATCGCCAGAATCTCGCCGGTGTTCGGATCCATCGCCACCACGCGCACTGCCTTGGCGTTGTTCACATCCATCGCCTCGCGCGCCGCCTTTTCGGCGAAGCTCTGTATGGAGGCGTCGATGGTCAGCGTCACACTGCCGCCCTCCACCGCCGCGATGTATTCGCTGGCGGAATAATCCAGCTCGCGCCCTTTGCCGTCGATCTCCTCAAGCACGCGGCCATTTTTGCCGGACAAATAGCTGTTGAGCGACTGCTCCAGTCCCGCCTGACCCGTACCGTCAATGGTGGTCAGCCCCAGCAGCTGACAGGCGAAATCACCCATCGGATAATAGCGGCGGCTCTCCTCCTCCAGATACAGTCCGGACAATATGCACTCGCCCGACCTGGCGTCTGCAGCGATCAGCGTCCGCAGCTCCTGCGCGATCTCGCGCGGCAGCTGGCGCTTGAGCGTAACGCCGCCGCGGCTGCGGTCGGAGACCTTTTCGACGATCACGTCCGCGTCCAGCCCAATCACGGGAGACAGCATGCGCGCGAACGCCTGCGCATCCCTGACGCGCCTCGGGCTTGCGCACAGCGTATAGGCCGTAGCGCTCTGGGCGAGCACCGCGCCGTTGCGATCGAGTATCCGTCCGCGCGTGGGACGAATGCTGCTCTCGCTCGTCCACTGCGCCTGCGCGCGCGTCTGAAGTGATCGCGCCTGCAGGATCTGCAGATCAAACAGCCGCACGCCGAGCACCAGAAACAGAGCCAGGAATATGGCCATCAGCAGCGCAATGCGGCGACGGATGACCGGTCCGGTAAGAACCACGCTTCATCCCTCCCCGCCCTCAGCATTTTTCTAATTCACAGCTGACAGGCCGTCCGCCGCTTCTGCGGCCTGTACGGAGGTATTTTCATTGGATGGCTTTTCCACGCGCACCACGCGGATCTGCGAAGCATCCGGCTTCTGCATGCCCAGCTGCCGCGCCCGCGCGGCAATGGAATCCAGATTATGGTATTGGTTGATGCACAGCTCAAGGTTTTCAGCGTTCGCGTTCAGCTCGCTTATTTCCTTTTCGAGCACGGCGGCGCGCTTTATCTGTGCGGAGATCCGCGAGAGCATGGATATCTGCATGAACAGACCTGCAAAGAGCACGGAAGCCGCCAATAATATCAGCGCGCGCCGCCTGCCTGCTCCGCGCCGACTCCGGCGCTGCTGATGCCCATTCATAGCCTATTCCCTCCATGCCGCTCGGAGAACCCGAACCGCGCCGCGTCAGGCAAACTTGCCCTGCGCACATTCCCTTCCTATGCGCACTTATCTCGCCGCATGCCAAAAAAGCACATCCTGCAGCGCCATTTGATGCGCGCTCATATTATAACACAACGTTCGATATTACAGGATATATTTGACAGTATCTTCATAGTATTTAAAAAGCCGGAAATAGTTTTGTGTTGAAAAAGCGCCAATTCTGGCGATATAACGAACTGATGTTTGCATTTTGAGCCATTGTGTGGTAGAATTAATGCAATTACTGCGGAAGGGAGCGCCGGCATATGCGCACGTCCATTGAAAATCAGCAGAAAATACTGGATTTTATCCGAAAGGAAATTGAAGATAAGGGCTACCCGCCGTCTGTGCGTGAAATATGCGCCGCCGTCGGCCTGAAGTCCACCTCGACCGTGCATGCGCACCTGAACAACCTGGAAAAGCGCGGGCTGATCCGCCGAGATTCCACCAAGCCCCGCGCGCTGGAAATACTGGACAACAGCGTTGCCCGCGGGCGCAGCGTGCCGCTTGTGGGCAAGGTAACGGCAGGACTGCCGATCCTCGCCGTGGAAAATATCGAGGATTACCTCACGCTGCCGCAGCACATGGTCGGCGGCGACGACCTGTTCTGCCTGCGCGTGCAGGGCGAGAGCATGATCGAGATCGGCATTCTGGACGGCGACATCATCGTCGTGCGCCAGCAGGCCGACGCCGAAAACGGCGAGGTGGTCGTAGCCATGATCGAGGACGAAGCCACCGTCAAGCGCATTTTCTATGAGAAGCACCGCGTGCGCCTGCAGCCGGAAAACCGCAGCATGGCGCCGATCTATGCAGAGCAGGTGCAGGTACTGGGTAAGGTCGTGGCGCTGTTCAGGCAGTTTTGAACGCAGAGGCGCAGCCGCGCTTCATTGGAATCTGCGAATTTGGAAACACACTACGATCCCTGCGCCTTAACAAGAGGGGGCTGTGCAAAAAGTGCAGATGCGCTTTTGCAGGATGTTGACGAAGTCAACAGACTGCCAGACGCTGAAAAACCCTGCAAGGCAAGGAAACGCGGGCTGCAAATGAGGGCGCATACATAAAACGCACCGAAACCGGCGCAAAGCGCCGTTTCCGGCAGCGCCGCGCGAGTCCATTGGATTCCAGCGCGGGCTGGTCGCCGCTGCCGCAGGCAGTGCGGCGACTGCTTAAAACGCACCGAAGACCCGCGAAGCGGGTTTCGGCAGCGCAGCGCAAATCCTTCGGATTCCAGCGCGGGCTGGTCGCCGCTGCCGCAGGCAGTGCGGCGACTGCTTAAACGTATGTAACCGATTTTGCAGCCCGCGTTGACGAAGCAAGCGGAAATTTCAACTTCTCCAGAAGTTGTTTAGGAAATTTCCGCGGTTGCGGGGTTTGTCAGTGGACTGAAAAAGTGCGGATGCGCTTTTGCACAGCCCCTTTCTGGAACAGGATCAGATCTCAGGCGCCTTGGGAATGACGATGGCGGCGATGATGTACGCCAGCACGCCGCTGCCGCCCAGCGCACAAAATACGATCCAGCCGAGGCGCACCAGCGCGGGATCGAGTCCAAAGTATTCAGCCACGCCGCCACACACGCCCGCAATCATTTTGTTGTTCATTGATCTGTAAAGCCGCTTTTCCATATGCGTATCCTCCATTTACCGGTCCCAACTGAGTTCATCAAAGCAGATTAACTGCCGCTGCGCGTCCACCACGGCGTCAACCCCAAAGGGAACGATGCAGCGCGGCAGCGCATGACCGACGTTGATATTGCACACCACCCATTTCAGTCGATCACAGATATTTATCCAGCATATCCACGGCGTCGAAATCGCCCTGCTCTACGGCGATCTCCGTGAGCTTCTCGGCAATGTCCGGATTGGCGTGCGGCATGTAACTCTCCACGCGCGCCCACTGTCCATCCTGTGCCAGCTTCATGAGCGTCTCGCTCAGGAAAGTCTTGCCCACAATGCCGACCAGCAAATCCAGCACATCGAAATCGCCCGCCTGATAGGCCTCCTGCGCCAGCGCGTCCACCTGCTCGGGCAGCAGCTTTTCCTCGGCGATCTGCGCCGCCAGCACCGCCGCGCCGGATTTCATGGCCGTGCGCGCAATCTCGGGCGCACAGTCCTCGATCTCAAGCTCGGCGGCATGGCTGCCCAGCCACTGCCAGTTCTCCGCGCGCATGGCCGCCAATGCGACCCGCGCCTGCATATCGGGCTCAAAGTGCCAGGCGTTCTCGCCAAGCCAGCTCCAGTTTCCGGCCTCGATGGCCGCCTCAATGGTAGATTCATCGGCGTAGCCGCCCATATAGCTGCAAATCCATTCGTGCATGTTCAATTCGCGCGCCCGCGCGGCGATGCGCGCCTTCAGCGCCGCGTCGCCATCGATTTCACCGATATGTGCGCCGATCCATTCCCACCTGCCGTCTGCCAGCGCACGCTCAAACGCCTTTTTACGCACGGCCACGGCGCGCTCCGAACGCACGGTCGCGGCTTCCGGCGCATCGCTCGCATCGCTTGAAAGCTCGTTGATGGCAGAAGAGATCTCGTTGATCACGTTTCCGCCGAATTTCACCGCCTTGCGCACGACCTTATCCACGCCCTTGCCAATATCATCGAAGGTTTTGCCCATTCCCTTGCCGAAATCGTCGAACGCCTTGCCGATGTCCCCAATCGTCTTGTTGATGTCGTCATCCGGTGTGCGTACGGTCTTTTCACCGTTGGCGATCTGCCTGGCAAGCGTATCCACCGCCTCGCGGCTCATATAGGGCGTGATCCTGCGCAGCGTGTCCCAGGTCATGTCCGGATGATACTTTTCAACCAGCATCTCCACGCATTCGGTGCGCACGAAGGGCGCGATGCGCGCGATCTGCGCGCCGCTGAGCTTAATATCCATAACGTTCACAATTTCTTCCACGGCTTCCTTCGACATGAAGGGCGCCATTTGCAGCAGCTGCTGAAAACTCATCATACCTGCCTCCTCCCGCCCGTTTTCGGGCGCTTCATTCGATTCTGTTTCACTTACATTGCCCTTGTCCTCGCCGCCGTCGGGCTGAGCTGTGCTGTCGAACACGAGCTGCTCTACCGTGCAGCCGAAATACTGCGCCAGCTCCATCAGCGTTTGCAGATCCGGCAGCGACTGCCCCTTTTCCCATTTGGACACTGCCTGATGGGATACGCAGAGCATCGCGGCCAGCTGCTGCTGGGTAAGCGCACTGCGCTGGCGCAGCGCCGCGATTCGCCCGCCGACGGCGCGATTATCGATTATCATGCTCATCAGCGCTCCTTTCCATGTGCGGCAAGCGTTCATTTCGAACCCCGTGCACATCTGCATCGTATCAGATTCAATTTGTATTTGCAAGCAACCGTTGGTTGAATATTGTAAATTTACCGATAAATATTAGCACTCATGCAAGTTGAGTGCTAATATTTGCTTGACATTTGCTTTCAGCATGATAAAATAGAATTACAAACCAATATGGAGGTGGAAACTATGTTTGGAAAAGGTACCGTATCCATTAATGCGGAAAACATAATGCCCGTCATCAAGCAGTGGCTCTATTCTGATAAAGATATTTTCGTGCGCGAGCTGGTCAGCAACGGCTGCGACGCCATCAGCAAGCTCAAGCGTCTTGCCGCCAGCGGCGAAGCGAGCGTCGATGCGGACGCCTTCCGCGTCGATGTGATCGCCGATCCCGAGAAGGGCACGCTGCAGTTCATCGACAACGGCCTGGGCATGACCGGCGACGAGGTCATCAAGTACATCGCGCAGGTTGCCTTCTCGGGCGCGACGGATTTCGTGCAGAAATATGCTTCGCAGGAAAAGAACGGCGAACAGAGCGGCATCATCGGCCATTTCGGCCTGGGCTTTTACAGCTGCTTTATGGTGTCGGACAAGGTCGAAATCGACACGAAGAGCTACATTGAGGGCGAACCCGCCGTGCGCTGGGTCAGCGAGGACGGCATGGAATATGAGCTGACGGAGTCCGACCGCAGCGAGCGCGGCACCTGCATCACGCTGCATATCTCTGAAGAGGATCATGATTTTCTGAAGCTCTGGACGCTGCGCGGCATACTTGAAAAATACTGCGAATTCATGCCCATGCCGATCTATGTGTCCGAGATTAAAAAGGCCGAGGCGAAGGAGGGCGAGGATGCGCCCGTCAGCGAATTCGAGCAGAGCGCGCCGCAGCAGATCAACGAAACGCATCCGCTGTGGCTGAAGCGCCCCAACGAATGCACAAACGAAGAGTATCTGGAATTCTACCACAGCGTGTTCCACGATATGGATGATCCGCTGTTCTGGATCCACCTGAACGCGGAATACCCGTTCAACCTGAAGGGCATCCTCTACTTCCCCAAGCTGAAGAATGAATTCTCTGCCAATGAGGGCGTCATCAAGCTGTACAACAATCAGGTATTCGTAGCCGACAATATCAAGGAGGTCATTCCGGAATTCCTGATGCTGCTCAAGGGCGCGATCGACTGCCCCGATCTGCCGCTGAACGTGTCGCGTTCGTTCCTGCAGAACGACGGCTATGTGAAAAAGATGGCCGCCTACATCACCCGCAAGGTTGCCGACCGGCTGATGACCGAATTCAACACCCGCCGCGAGGATTACCAGCGCTATTGGGATGACATTCATCCCTTCGTGAAATACGGCTGCATCAAGGACAGCAAATTCTATGAGCGCGTGAAGGCCGCCATACTGTATAAGACCACGGATGGCAGGTATATGACGCTGGCCGAATACGCCGAGAAGAACTGCGACGGCGACACGCGCACCGTGTACTACGCCAGCGATGAGAAGCGCCAGGCGCAGATGATCAAAATGTACACCGACCAGGGCAAGGACGTGGTGCTGCTGGACACGCTGATCGACGCGAACTTTATCAGCTTCCTGGAATATGATGCAGGCGAAGAAAAGCTCTCCTTCAAGCGCGTGGATGCGGCGGCCGACGGGCTGACTGAGGAAGGCGAAACCGACGAAACGGCGCGCGCCGAGCTGGAAAAGCGCTTCCGCGACGCGATGAACGACCAGGAAGTGGCCGTACAGCTCAAGCCCTTCAAGGCTGAGGACGCCATCGCCATGATCACCGTGGACGAGCAGAACCGCCGCTTCTCCGAAATGAGCGCGCGCTGGGGCAACGGCTCCATGAAGCTGCCCGAGAAGCGCACACTGGTGCTTAACAGCCGCCATCCGCTGATCAAATGGCTCGAGGGCTCCGAAGACGGCGAGCTGAGCCGCGAGGTTTGCGCGCAGGTGGCCGATCTGGCCGAAATGGCGCGCCAGCCGCTGGTGGCCGAGCGCATGGTGGATTTCCTGAAGCGCAGCAACGCACTGCTCACAAAGATCATCGAAAAATAAAAACTGAATACAAATGAAGCCAAATATGGCCGGCGGGATCGGATGATCCTGCCGGCCATTTAGGATGCTGACAAACCCCACCGAATCAACAAAAGGCGGGGTTTGTCAGCAGTCTGCAAGCTGAAATTTCAACTTTGCCTGCATGTAGGAATTCAAGTGTATCTGAGCAGGAAGTCCACAATTATTTCCGGTTTATCCAGCCCATGCGGATGATGCCCGCAGCCTTCCTTTCTTATCGTCAGCAGCGGCGCATTCTTTTCCCTGTACATCCGATCCAGCAATGCGCCGTTTTCCTCAAATGGAACGATCCGATCCGCATTTCCATACAGCATTACCACCGGAACGCCATTTATAGCCAATACTGGAAGCGCATCCAGCGGATGCTTTCGATATGCCAGCATCTCGATCCTGCTCAATCCGAGAGCCTCCAGGCATTCGGCCAGAACCGCTTCATCCTTCTCTGCGCGCCCCAGTCCCATTGGGCAGCTAAGCAGGTTGACAACCGGTGCATCCAGATACATGGCTGCAATGCGCTCCGGATGCAGCGCCGCAAAGCGAATCGCATGCAGGCCGCCGCAGCTCATGCCGATTGGTATACACCGATGGGACAGCCCGCGCGTCTTATCCAGATAGTCTGCGAACCGCCAGCGCATGCGCTGATCTTCATCCGTTCCCCAACGGTTGCTGTTTTCCAGCCGCGCGATATAAAAGCCCTTTGCCAGAAGCGCTTCTGCGACAGATGGAAACGCTCCGAAATATTCCGTATAGATGGCCCATCGCCCATCGCCAACGGGACAAAACGGCTTGATCAGAGCCGCGACCCGGCCCTCAAACACAAAGTCTTCTCGCGTTCCATTCTGAAAAGCATAATCCGCAAATTCATCATTCATAGCGTTCCTCCCAACTGTGCGACTATAAAGACCGACAGTCTCCATACCATACTCGGCAGCAGTCATCATTTAGCCGGCATATTCGGGTATTCACTGAACAGCGGATAGAGCATCGGTTCATCTTCTTCGATTTCAGGGAAGCGCCCTACCGGCTCATAAAAACGATTATCTACATTATCATCATTGGTCTTAGAGACCTCGCCAATCAGGCATGCGCCGCCTTCCGCCCAAAATGTGTGATATACACCTGTATGCAGCGTAATGCTCTCGCCCACCTGCACTTCGATACGTTCGCCTGCCGGAACCACATAGCTTCTCCCATCCTTATTGACAGTCACCGGCGTATCCAGCATTTCGCCATTCTCGCCCGAATTGTAGCATTTCAGAACCAGAACGCCGCCGCCACGATTGATGATATCCTCCATCTTTTTCCAGTGGAAATGATAGGGCGTTACCTGTCCCTCTTCGCTGATCAACAGTTTTTCAGCATACGTCTTCTCATACTTGGGATTGTTAAAACTACCATTGCGCAGGGTAATCATCAGCAGGCCAATTATATGAAAATCGCCACTGCCAAAGTCGGTAATGTCCCAGCCCAGCATATTCTCCCTGATCTCGTCATACTCTTCATTCTTATCTGCCCAATCCTTCATCGTCCAGGTGACAAAGGGCGGGAGTGCAAAACGATGCTCTCCAATCAGCTGCAGCGCATTTTTCTGTATCTGGTTCAATTCAGACCGTTTCATCCTTCTTCTCCTCCTTCAACTTTATCCAAGGTGTACACGCAGTCCATTTCTTTCCACAGTTCTGCGCCCAGGATGGGACTCTGGCATTCACTGGTAAGCCGCGCCCATTCTTCATAAGCCTCAGACCTGCTTAAATCAACACTTCTTTGTGTTTCGTCTATTTCGACCGACTGAAAAAGATAAGTCGTGCCGCCCAGGTCTACCGCATATATATCGCATTTCACGCATCCGGCTGCTCTGAGCAGATCCCGAATCTCGTCGCTCTGGTGACGATGGAGCTCTATATATCGTTCCAGCATGCCGGGTTTTACGGCAATAATATTCCCACAGCGTTTGATCCCTGGCATAATTTTCTCCCCTATGGCTTATTCTCCGATGATCCGGCCGATCGATAAAGGCATGCCTTTTCTTCTTAAGCGACCGCCGCCTGTTTTACGCCGTCAGACGACCTCCAGATAGTCCCGATCCGGCAGCTCCGGAAACGGCGCAGCCGGCAATTTCTGATACCAGTAAGCTACCGAAGCGATGTCATCGCACAACGGCATATAGCGTCGGCCGGAACGCCACCCAAGCGCCTGAATGGTTATGCGCAGATCCTGTTCAAAGCAAATTGGATCCGTAATGTGCCAACGATACATGCCAAAGCGCATCTGGCTGTTGTACAATCTATCCGGCGTGATCACCTGATGCAGTCCCGCGTATGGCGTACAGTAGGTTTTATAATCGGCATGCGTGTCTGGATCCTCAAAATTGTAGGAGCCACAGAAATAATCCTCGGTGCCCGTGCCGCAGATGGTCGCGCCACTCTGATCGCCATCCATATAGAATTTAATCTCGCCCTCGCCCCACCAGCCGTTATTATGCACGCCCCAGGCCAGATAGGTGCCAACATACTTTCCCTGTCCCCGCACGCCGTCCAGTATCGTGTACACTTCCTTGTAGGGCAGCGGGTTTACGCGCCTGAATTGTGCATGGAAGTACATTTCCGCCTCATTGACCTCTCTAAGGCAGTAATCTATCTGATAAAAAATCGTTTCCGGCGTATCCGCCAGGTTTTCGAGCGTGATGCGCGCGCGTCTGTGAAAGGGCATCGGCCAATAGCAATTGAACGCACAGCCGGGATTTACGCAGACGGCGAGCGAGGACAGCTGCGCATACCGGTTCCAACCCATGCAAAAGAAGTCCCCCAAAGGACATTCCACGCTGGGCTGCGCCTGATCCTCCCAATACATGCGGATGATAATATCGCGCCAGCGTCCCATTGGTGTGATCCAAATATGATCTATGCAGCCCTCGCCGCTGATGTCTGCAATGGTATAGCTTTCATGCGGTGCGATCACAATATTTGGATTTACCTTCCAGCCTACGCCCAGATCCTGCGCTTCTTTTCGAGCTATTCCCTCTTCCAGCGGACATAGCCCGCCCCTGCCCTTTTCGCCCGTAGGGTTCTCCGGCGATATGGATCTGCTAAGTCGTTTTTCCTGATGTGCCAGCTTGCTTATATCCATTTCATTCCTCCCGTAGATCAGGCGTTTCGAGTGGTGACCATCACGACTGGTTC
>CAKUOX010000039.1 GCA_934670175.1 uncultured Clostridia bacterium
ACTTGTACATGTGCGCCAGCACCATGCCCAGCGCCACATTTCAATCCTCGCTCCCCGTGCGGGGAGCGACGCCGATGAACACCGTGCACTTCGGGTCGTTCTGATTTCAATCCTCGCTCCCCGTGCGGGGAGCGACGCGCAGCTGTACGCCTTCTGCGTCAGCTCGCCCAGATTTCAATCCTCGCTCCCCGTGCGGGGAGCGACGATCGCCGTCAGGCTCTTGCCGCAGCCCATTTCAAAATTTCAATCCTCGCTCCCCGTGCGGGGAGCGACCGCAAGACCGGAAACCACTACGAGGTTATCCCGGCTATTTCAATCCTCGCTCCCCGTGCGGGGAGCGACTTATATTGTCGAGGTGAGAACGTGAGTTTTTCTATTTCAATCCTCGCTCCCCGTGCGGGGAGCGACATCAGCAATTTGCTTATTTGTCAATAGGGTTGATATTTCAATCCTCGCTCCCCGTGCGGGGAGCGACGAGTGCCGCGACGGCGGCGGGTTTGAGCTTTTCATTTCAATCCACGCTCCCCATGCGGGGAGCGACAGGCGTACCGTGTGTTATCTGCGCAGCTGGACGACATTTCAATCCACGCTCCCCATGCGGGGAGCGACAGCAAAAGTTGACAATACCTGTACTACAGAATTATGCAACTTCTGCAAACTTCAGCTGTATCGCTGAAGACACTCAAGTTAAACCTGCCTGTTTTCGCATGAACAACAGGCAAAATGCGGTGCGAAGCTCCCTGCAATTCTATGATTGCTTCCACCTCGCACCCGATCGTCTCATACCATCAGCACATCATCCGGCTGATAAGCAGGATGCGCGCCGATATGCTGCACCTTCGACTGATACCGGTTGCCCAGCGAATAAAAGCGCAGGCTATCCGTTTTAGGATCGATCAGCGCCGTCAGTTCTGCCTGCAGCATGCGAAGCTGCCCCGCGTCCAGACTGCACTCAAACACTGAATTCTGCACTCGTTGACCGTGAGCAACACACTTTCTGGCCACCTGGCGCAAGCGGCGCTTGCCCTCAGCGTTTGCGGTACTGACGTCATATGTGATCAAAACCAGCATATCGTTTTCCCCTCACTTCCATAAAAACGGCGGATACGCATCCAGGTCGCCGCGCAGATACCGCGCCAGCAGAAGCGCCTGCACATAGGGAATCAGACCCCATGGCAGCTTTTCCTTCAGGTAAGGATGCGTGATCTCTTCCTTTTTACGGCTCTGCCACGCATTTAGCAGCAGCTTGCGTCCATCGTCCGTCAAAAGCACCGCGCCGCCAGCCTGGGTGCGAAAGTGCTGCTTTTGCAAAACGCGCGTATTGATGAGCGTCAGCACCAGCCGATCTGCCAGCGGCGCACGCAGCTCCTCCATTAGATCCAGTGCCAGCGAGGTACGCCCCGGACGATCCCGATGCATAAACCCAACATAGGCATCCAGCCCAACGCTTTCCAGTGCGGCAGCGCAATCGTGCGTCAGCAGCGTATACGTCATGGACAGCGCCGCATTCACCCGATCCAGCGGCGGTCGACGGCTCCTCCCCTGAAAACGAAAATCTGTTTTCTGGTTCAGTATCATTTCATCCCACACGCCAAAATAACATGCAGAAGCCTCGCCTTCCATGCCGCGCAGGCTATCCAGATCCTCCGTCGTGAGCAAAGGCGACAGCTGCGCCTGCAAATGCAGCGACGCCTCGCGCAGCTTATCTGTATTCACACGCAGCGCGTGGTCGCGCAGCGTGCGCTCCAGCACCCAGCGGCTGTTATATACCTTGCCAAATATCAGACTTCGCGCTACACGACAGCTTTCAGGCAGGCTGTCGGAAATGCGATACTGTGCCTTGCGCAAAAGCACGTTGCCTCTGGATGCGCCCGCTGCGCGCGCCAGCAGCCGTCCGTTCGGCGTTAAAAAGCTCAGCCCTATGTCTCGCTCGACGCACGCGCCCATCAATGCAGGGCTCGCACCCTTATAGGAAAAGCTGACGATGTTTTCCAACACCTGAAGCGGATACTGCGCCGCCTTGCCCTCCTCCTTATAGATCACCACGTTTTCATTTTCCAGCGCCAGATAGGCGTCCTCCGAGGTAACAAACAGCGTATTGAGCATCTTTCTCATGCCTTCACCTCCTCAGCCGCCTGACGCAAATAGGCGGATACCGCCTGCGTTTTCTGCAGGCGCGGCAGACATAGTTCCTTTAGAGAGCAGGAATTGCAATGCTTGCCCGCCCTGGGCGACGGCGTATGCCCGCGCGCCATGTTATCCCACATGGCGCTGAGCATATCACGCACGCGCTGCCGCAGCTCCTGCGTAAATTCGACCTGCTGCCGCCGCCTGGTCTCGCCGTAATAGAGGCTTCCCTCCGGAATATCGCACAGCAGCATCTCCTCCAGACACATGGCCTGGCCGCACAGCTGGAGTGCATCCGCATCGTGCGCCTTGGGCGCGCCGCGCTTATATTCCACCGGATACGGCTGCCATGTGCCGCACTGTCCCTGCAGGACAACGCCGTCGGGCGACAGGTGAAATTCCACCACGTCGCATACGCCCGTTACCCGCAGCTTTTGAGATACAACGCGCAGGCCGCGCACCGTCAGCACATCTCCGCGCCGCTCGATGAGTGCTTCATCATGCGCGCGTTCGTGCATCAGGCTGCCGTCGATCGTACGCAAATTATCCGCCCACTGCTGTTCAATGAAGATCAGCGCCCACTGGCGCGGGCAAAACGCATAATGCTGCACACCCGACAGCGTCATGAAAAGGTCGCTCTCAGTGCGAACCGCGTCGGTCACCCCATCACTTCACACCGCACGCCCTCGGGAAGACTGTCCTCATCTATCGTTACATTATAGTCGGTGTAGCTGCGCGGCGAGGAGACCTCCGCCCTGCGCTCTGCCTTCACCAGATCAAACAGCTTCCACGCCGGCGCGTTGCCAAACTCGCTGTCGTGGCGGAATACGATCAGCTTACGCACGGCCATTTTGCCCCGGGCGGCGCTATGGTCGTTTTCAAACATGTTCAGGATGGCCTGCCACAGAAGCGCCAGGTCGTCCTCAGAAAAGCCCGTGGTCTTGCGCGCCAGATTGGCCGACACGAAGCCCTCCGCGCGATACAGGCCGTAGGGCACGATACATTTACTCCCCATCTCAGTGTTCTTATTAACCGCATCCTCTTCCCTGGTAATGGCTACGCGCGTAATGGCGATCTCCTGCGGCATGATGGGATCGATGCTCCGCGCAAAGCCCAGCTGCACCGGCCCGCGCACCTGACCGCAGTTCAGCGACGCCTTTACGAAGGTGGTCATTACCGCACCGAAGGTACGAATATCAAAGTAATGGCCGCACATATAATCGAGCAGCCTGGCATCGATGTCCTTATCCGACTTTTTCAGCGTTTTCAGCTCAGAATCCTTGATGTCCGGATAGCCGTTTTCCGCCAGCGCCCTGCGGTCGCTGCGGTTGAGCGGTTCGTTCTCGCGAATATAGATGCCGTAATGAGGGTCATCCTCCTTCACCATCTGCACATAATTGCGAATCTTGCGCTTCAGGCACACGTCCGTCACCAGCCCGCAGCCGGTCTCCGGATCGACGCGCGGCATATTGCCGGCGTCCGGATCGCCATTGGGGTTGCCGTTTTCCACATCGAACAGAATCACGAAGTCATACCGGTTACGAATGCATTCAGCCATTGTTCCTGTCCTCCTTCTTGGTGTACATGTCCTGTCTCTGGTGATAATAGCCCAGCTGGAACGCGCCCTGCTCCTCCATCGTCAGATGTCTGGGCAGCATTTTAGTAAAACGTCCACATAAATTCTCTATTTGATCCTCATAAGTCCGTTTCGCATTCTCTGGAAGCTTTTTTAAATGATGGCGTGACAAATTCATCAACTTTATAAACACCAACTCAGGCGTGACACATGCAGCACTGAAATAACGGTCACTGATGGTCGCACTCAGTTTTGAATTCTCTGAATTCATGGCATCCTCCTGCAGTTTTTCCAGGACAGCAAACAACCTTCCCCACACATACGGCGCATAATTTGTCTCTTTATTGAGATCCACCTTCTCCAATACCTCCTTCATCGGGTGCAACGCCTGTTCGCGCACCACGTTTTTCGTCAAGTATGCCTTGATGATGGCCGCCTTGCCGCGGTTCACGTCCTGCTCGGCCCGCAGGCGCAGCTGCACCTGCGCATACAGCGCCGCCGGGTATGGCGTATCCATCAGGATCGCACGCAGCACTTCGCCCACCAGATCATCCGGCGGCTTCTTATCTGTGCTCTTTTTGTTGACCGTCTCATTCAGCATTGCCCACACGGATAGCTCCTGCCGCTCGTCAAAGCTCGGGCGTACGATCTCCATCCGCTTCTGATGCCGGTTCAAATTCTCCAGAAAGCCGCGAAAGCTGTTTTCCAGGAAGAAGCGCACCGACAGCCGCGACGCATTGGGCGCAAGCCCCAGTATATAAAAGCGATTGTCCGGCTGAAGCGGCACGCCGTTAAGCGCACTCGCCCTGCCGCTGCACAGCTCCCCGATAACGCTTCGAAGCATCTCCTGATCCACAGTATTGTCCGCATCGCCAAATAGCTGCGCGATCGCACTGCTGTAAGCGCGCTCGGCGCCCTCCGCCCAGTAGACCATCGTGGTGCTGCCGAGCCTGCTGCGATAGCCCCGCTCCCGCAGCATGTAATTCAGCGCCGCGCCATAGGCGAAGGCTGCGCGTTCGCCCACGGGCGCGTTCAATCCCTGCGCTTTCCGCCGTCCATAGGATTCATACGAATGGCCATTGAACGACACCAGCGACGCGCCCGTCGCCTGCGCGCCCGCGACGCCCTTGATGCTGGGATGCAGCACCGCGATTGGGCCCTCTTCGCCCGTTACCAGACAGCGGCCATGCGGCGCGTCCGCCTGATCCCCATAGGCGCGATCCCACGCATCGCGAATTTCGGGCACATCCTGCGCAAAGGTCTCCCGCATGCTGAACACCAGATTGCCGCCCGTCTTTAGATCATCCAGCATGGGCGCGATCAACGGATGCGCCTCCGCGTTCTGTGCATCCCATGTCTCAAAAAAGCGACATATGGCGCGTGCAAACGGCTGATCCACGCCTTCCAGCAGCGTCAGATGCCGCTGGGCACATGCCTTAAAGCATTCCACCGTGCGCGCCTTTTTGCCCTTGCTGTCCACGCCCAGCATGTACATGGCGTTGTCGCACAAAAAATTTGCCGCCACGCCGCTCGCACGCTTCACCATTTCGGGCAGTTTCTTTGTGCAAACCGTTTTGCCATTCTTATTTGCCGTACCCAGCGGAATGATCTGCTTCAGCTGTCCCTGTTCATCCAGCTCGATGCTCCAGGATACCTTCGCCTCCAGCCAGCCGGGGCGATCCAGCTGGCCGCGCTCCGCCAGCGCGTCGTAGCAGCGCACCAGTGCCTGAAGGATCATTTAATCACCTCGCATTTCGTGAGGTCCAGCATGCCTTGCTCCAGCCTTGCGCGGAAGAACATGGGCTGTATGTTCTCCGGATCGCTGTAATCCATATCGTAGAGCATATAGCCCAGATCCCGCGTTTCATCGATCGCATCGATCTTATCGCCCGTCCACAGCCCAAAGTGCGCCGTGCATTCGCGGCAGCCCAGATACGGCGTTGAATAGCATGCGCCCTTGCGCAGCCTGCGCTTCACGATGTCCTGAAACTTCCCGGGATTATCTGATGGGCTCGCCCTGTCCGTCATGTCGAAATGCGCCTCGATCACATAGTGCACATCCCTGAGCACCATCGCGGCGCGCTGCTGAATATCCTGCGTCGTGATAATGCCGCCCGCCTTGCCGCCGTTGGCTTCCTGCATCACGCTAAACGCCAATATCTTGGATTTGACCTCGTTGCGGCGTACGTTCATAAAGCGAATGGGATTGAGCACCCATATCCGGTCGACCTGCCATTGCAGCCCCGGATGGTAGTATATGCTCTCGATCATTCCGCGCGCCGCGCTGGGCGTGGGCACGTCATAGCTCACGCGCTCCGTCTTCATTTCCGGGCGGGTAAAGCATGCCATCGGTCCCCACACCTCCATAAGAATAGACATGGCATCACCTCCTCCTTTGTGTTAAATGTGCTTTACTTCCATGTAATATCACGAGTGTATCATGTTATCTGTTCTTTGTCAACAATTTTTTCGTGTATGTTTTATTTTACTGTTTTGATCTTGACATAGTGATGAATTGCGATTATGATAATTGGGTCGGAGTCATCCGTGGATTGAAATGTGTAGGTTTTATTTTTTGTGAGGGCGGGAGATTGCGCTTTTGCGCAGTCTCCCAATCTTTTCAGGCAACACACGCTCCACCGTCGATATTACGCCTACACAAACTCTGCCGAGCCGCCCTGACAGCGCACGTCCAGCCCACACACGGAGCTGTATCCATCCGCATTCAGCAGAATGCCATAGCCGTCCATGCGGTGATCCTCCACCGCGCAGGCATCGACCAACGCCTGATATTCGTAATGCGGCAGACTCACCGCCGTGCGGCCAAGGCGGCGCAGCAGCGCGCGAGAGTACATGCCCAGCCGAAGCCGGCGGATGTCCTCCGCGTTGTCCTGCGTCGGAATGTACACGATGTACGAATCGGCGTCGATCATGCGAAACGCCTTTGCCACCTCTCGAAAGCGCAGCGCTGCCTCCAGCTGCATGACGCCCTTTTTATCAAGGCTGTCCTCACCGCTGACCCAGAGCAGCTTGCGAAAGTATGCCTGTATGGCCGGCCGCGTATTGATGTCCTCATATTCTGCCAGCACCTGCTCGGCGGGCGCGATGCGCAGCTTCAGGCCGTCGTTTATCCTGCCCTCGCCCGTGAAGATGTGCACGGCGCTCTCTTCCAATGGACGCTTTCCCTCTCGGTTGCAGCGCCCCGCCGCCTGTAAAATGCTGTCCAGACCCGCCATTTCGCGCCATACAGTCGGGAAATCCACGTCCACACCCGCTTCGACGAGGCTCGTAGACACCACACGGCACGGTTCGTTTGCCTTAAGCCGTTTGCGGATGGTTGCCAGCGTGCGCTCGCGATCTTCGGCGGTCATCAGTGTAGAAAGGTGATAGCGTCCTTCCTCCGGCAGCATGCCGAACAGGGTGCGCGCGCGCTTTCGGGAATTGACCACGCAAAGCACCTGCGCCGTTTCGCACAGGCGCGCCGCCACGGCCTCGTCCGCCAGCTGTCCCTCCCGCACAAAGTTCACGCGCCGAAAGAAATCGAACAGCCCATCCGGATCGGGTGCGATCTCGCACATGGCCAGCTCCGGCGCGCATTGCGCAAACAGGCCTTCAAGCGCCGGCTGCGTAGCCGTACACAGCAGCGCCGTCGCGCCATAGTGCCGCACGAGCTCCGAGATGGCCGACACGCAGGGCCGGAGCAGCGTTACGGGCAGCGTCTGCGCCTCATCGAATATAATCACGCTCCGCGCAATGTTGTGCAGCTTACGGCAGCGCGAGGTTTTGGACGCATACATGGATTCGAAGAACTGCACCGCTGTGGTCACGATGACCGGCGCATCCCAGTTTTCACAGGCAAGCCGGCGGCGTCGGCTCTCAAGGCTGTCCGCATCCCCTGCATCATCGCCGAGCTCAACCTGGCTGTGATGCTCCAGCACGTTTTCATCGCCAAGTATCTCAGAAAAAACGCGCGCCGTCTGCTCAATGATACTGGTGTATGGAATAACATAGATGACCCGCATCAGCCCGCGCGCCACAGCATGGCTGAGCGCAAAGGCCAGCGAAGCCACCGTCTTTCCGCCGCCGGTAGGCACAGTGAGCGTGTAAAGCCCGCCGGGCTGTTCATCGCCGCGCAGACACTGCGCAAGCACCGCATTTCTGCGGCTGCACAGCTCGTTGCGCGGATCCTGCAGCCACGGCGCGACATGCGCCCTCATCTTATCCAGCAGCGCTGAAAGCTCATCATAGCCTCCGCGCGGCTGCGCGCCCTGGAGCGCCGCCTCCGTATCCAGAAAATCCGCGTCGACCAGGCAGGAAAACAGCATGCGCGTGTACATCGCCGTCTCGACCGATTCGAGCTTCCTGTTGACCCAATCCGGCGTATCCGTCTGCGCTTCCATCTCGATTTCGCGCCGCCATGCCGACGGATCCATATCCCCCGTCAGCTGCTTCTGCATCCGGTCCACCAGCGCTTCCTTATCCGGCAAGCCGCCATGGTGTCCCGCAATGGCAAAGGCCGCCGGAATATCCCGCAGGCCGCGCGCCGCCAGCTGTGCGCCCGCCGTCGAATGATCCACCGAATGGGTATGCTCCGGATCGCGCTGACGCCTTTGCCCTGCGGCTGAATATTTGCCGACGTCGTGTCCCTTGCCGGTGCGGCGTCCCTCTCTGGGCGATCCGATGCTCTGCGCAAATTGACCTGCCAATTCTGCAACGCCCAGCAGATGCGCCTTCAGCGGTTGATAACTGCCGTCCTCACGCCTGTGCGTTACAAACTCTTCGCCCATACCGCTTCCTTCTCTCATTTTGATGTTTTCAATTATTTAATATTATTGTATCATCAATTATTCCATAAGTCAACGGATATGTCCATAATAATGCTTGCAGATACGCAAAAGCGCCCGCATTTGCGTGGGCGCTCATTTTAATATGAAACTTAGGGCAATACCGCACAAATGAGGTGGTCGGCCGGCGAATGGATTTTTCGTCAGATGCAAATGCAAATTTCGAAGGTTTACTGGAGGTAAATCGAGAAATCTGCATGCCGCAGATGGCGGAAAAGGCATCGCCCGACGCGCCGCTGAATTGTGCGGTAGTGCCTTAAATCATCCCTGATGCGTGGAGGCGTAACGCCAGCCATCGCGGCACATATCGTCGATGGTCTTCTCGGCCTGCCAGCCCAGCAGCTCCTTCGCGAGCGTGGGATCTGCATAGCAGGTGGCAATATCGCCGGGGCGGCGGGGCGCGATGCGATACGGCACCTTGCGTCCGCTGGCCTTTTCAAAGGCATGCACGATCTCCAGCACGCTGGTGCCGCGGCCGGTTCCCAGGTTGATGGCGCGGCTGCCGGTGTGCTTTTCCACATAATGCAGCGCGGCCAGATGTCCCCTGGCCAGATCGACCACATGGATATAATCGCGCACGCCGGTGCCGTCGGGCGTGTCGTAATCGTCGCCAAACACGCTCAGCTGCGGCAGCTCACCGGTGGCCACCTTCGCCACATAGGGCAGCAGGTTGTTGGGAATGCCGTTGGGGTCCTCGCCGATCAGGCCGGATTCGTGCGCACCGATGGGGTTGAAATAGCGCAGCTTGCAGGCGGAGAAATTCGCGTCCGCGCGGCAAATATCGTCGAGCATCTGCTCGATCATCAATTTGGTCTGGCCGTAGGGGTTCGTGGCGGAGGTGGGATAATCCTCGCGGAAGGGCGCGGTATTGTTCATGCCATACACCGTGGCCGAGGAGGAGAACACGAATTTCTCCACGCCGAATTTGCGCATCGTTTCCGCCAGCACGATGAAGCCGTAAAGGTTGTTATCGTAATACATCAGCGGCTTGAGCACGGATTCGCCCACCGCCTTGTAGCCCGCGAAGTGGATCACCGCGTCGATCTGCTCCGCCTCGAACAGCTTCTCCAGCGCCGCGCGGTCGCAAATGTCAATCTGATAGAACCGGAAATCTCTGCCGGTGATCTTGCGAATGGCGTCGAGCGCCTGCGGCTTTGCGTTGGACATATTGTCGGCGATCACGATGTCAAAACCCGCGTTGAGCAGCTCCACGCAGGTATGGCTGCCGATATAGCCCGCGCCGCCGGTCACAAGAATACTCATACTATACGCCCCCGTTCCGGATTTTTTTCTTTCCCGTTCATTATAGCGCGGCATGCGCGTCCGTTCAATCCTCAACAATGTTAAGATTGACAAAAGCGCGGCATACTGCTATAGTTAGCATGGAATATTGTCGTAACGAGGGAGATGTTTTTACCATGGATGAAACGCGGCTTATGGACATGGCGCGCGAAGCGGGTTTCGGCGCCGGTATAATCGACACGGCGCAGATCTGCTTCGACGCAGACTTTCTGAAATACTGCGAGGAAAACAAATGCGGCAATTACGGCGCAAACTATTCCTGCCCGCCGGACTGCGGCACGCCCGATGAAATGCGCGCGCGCGTGCTGCGCTTTTCCCGCGCGCTGGTACTGACCACCCGGCGCCCCATGCCCGATTTTTCAGACCTTGAAACGTTTCGCCGCTGCAAGCGCGACCACAACAGGCGCATGCTGGAACTCGTGCACGCGCTGCGGGCGCAGGGTGTGCCCTGCCTGATGGGCGGCGCGAGCAACTGCGTGCTGTGCGAGCGCTGCGCCATCCTCGATGGCAAGCCCTGCGCCGACCCGCAGGATCGCTATTCCTGCCTGTCCGCCTACTGCATCAATGTCAGCGAGCTGGCGAAGGCCGCTGGCATGCCATACAGCTGGAACCAGGGCGAAATGACGCTCTACGGCATAATTGCATTCTAGGGTGCGGGGAATGTGCTCAAGTGTCAGGCAGCGGAACGAGCCGTACGGATCTGACAATTGAACAATTCCTTTTTTATGATATGATCTGCCAATAAAGCACTTGTTTGGAGGTGATGGGCAATGCAGAAAATGACAAAAGAAAAGCTGTCGTGCTATTCCATGAAAATGCGCATCTACCCATCGCCTGCGCAGGCTGAAACGATCGACAGAATCTTGCGGGCGCTCGAACTGATGTACAATATGACTTTCCATGAGGTCTTTCAGGGAAACCCCGAGGTATGTTCAGCACGAGGCAAGGAAGGGCAGCTATGGCCAGACTTTAAAAAGATAACCAGCAGCAGCTGGAAGAAAAGCCTCGCCAAGCAAAAGCCCATTATAGACGAAGCCCCTGCTGCATCGATAACGACCAACAATGGTTTATTCCTGACGGATGGAAAACGTGCCTGGAAGGTAGGGATGCACAATCTGCCCATCGGCAAGGCAGACCGCAAGGATTTTCATTTTTACAATTCCCAGCATCCCAGGCGCAGCTTCACGGTTCAAATAACGCCTGGCTGCCTGCAGCCCTCCGAGGATAATCCCAAAGTCGCGTGGCTTCAGATTCCAAAGATAAAGGGCAAGGTGAAGGCGCGCGGTTTCAACCGCAAGATCTTCTTTGGCGAGAATGGCGCGCACACCTACGCGCAGGCCGTCGCCGCCGGCGAGATCACCTGCGCCCTTACGCTTCGCATATCCAAAGACAGCTGCGGCGACTATTATGCGTCTATTACCTTCGTTGAAGGTAATAAGTGCAAGTATATCTGCCGCGAAACGATCGTTTGCGAGGAAACCGCGCCCATCGGGCTTGACGTCGGCATCAAGGACATCGCCATACTGAACGACGGAACGCGATGTGAAAATATGCACTTCAAGCTCAGAAAGAAAAAGACGCTCAAAAAGATGAGCCGCAAATTGTCCCGCCGGTGGGGTCCTGCCAATTCTGCATTTCGGGATTATAACCGCGAAATAAGAAATGAAAACCGGCAAAATCCCGATCAGCCGCCCACGCCCCTTGCGGCGCCAAGCAACAGCTATCTGAAGATCAAGGCCAACCATGCGCGGCTGGAACGAAAAATTGCGCGGCAACGCGACAGTTATTACCACCAGAAAACGGCTGAAATCGTGCGGCGCTCAAGCATGATCGCTGTGGAAACGCTGAAGGTCAAAAACATGATGCGGAACCATAAAATGGCCTATGCGCTGAGCGACGCGGCCATGAGCGACTTTATCGCAAAGCTCAAGTACAAGGCGGCACGCAGCCAGGTAAAGCTGAAAGCCGTGGGCATGTTTGAGCCTACGAGTCAGCTGTGCAGCTGCTGCGGTTTCATCAACCCGGCGATCAAGGACTGTGCCATCCGCGATTGGACGTGTCCGAAATGCAGCGCATGTCATGATCGAGACATCAATGCGGCCAAGAATATTCTTGCATTGGCACAAAAACCCAATGTACAGGAAGAGGAAGCGAACGCCGGGCAGGAGTCTCCGCCCGAGAGGCAGCAACGTAAAGCTGCAAGGCGGCCGCGAGACAATATTGTATCCGAAGATGAGCCGAATATTGTCATACGCTTCAGCATGAAGTTGACCACACTGAACAACCCACGGTATGTAATCATGAATAAAACGACCGACACGATCATTGACGATGCACACGGAACAGGATATCGAAGCATATCCAACGCGAGGAACGCCTATAAGGCCAAGACCAAATGGGCAAGCAGGGTAAACAATAAATAAGAAATAGCGGCGGGAGGTCTGTCCCCGCCGGGAAGGTGCGAACATGAAATCCCTTTAAAATGCCGGAGGGGTTCGCACCGGAAAACGATCATTTCATTGCTATTCGTTGCACACAGAGCCGGCAATCGTGCTTACGGATATGAAGTGTAACTGCGAGCTTTCGAATCGCATCGCCACATTGCTTCATTCTGCTGAAAAGCATTGTATGCTTTTGCCGATGCAATTCGCGCAAGCGAGCGGAGCAGAAGCGGCGGCCTTGATGTCGGCGCGGATCGCGGCGGGATGCAATTCGCGCAAGCGAGCGGAGCAGAAGGCACCGTCCTCCACAGTCACTGTAGTAGTGCCAGTGATGCAATTCGCGCAAGCGAGCGGAGCAGAAGATAGGTCGAGTATGTAAGATTGCCGCGCACAAGAGATGCAATTCGCGCAAGCGAGCGGAGCAGAAGGTGCGCACTTGCCCGCTTGTGCATATGATTTGCGATGCAATTCGCGCAAGCGAGCGGAGCAGAAGTTTTAGTTTCTCGCAGCAATACCGCACAATGCGTGTGATGCAATTCGCGCAAGCGAGCGGAGCAGAAGCCAAAGCTCCAGCACAGACGCACATATGCGTCTGATGCAATTCGCGCAAGCGAGCGGAGCAGAAGAAGGATTCGATGGGCATGCTGCGGCGCGTGCCGGGATGCAATTCGCGCAAGCGAGCGGAGCAGAAGAAGGATTCGATGGGCATGCTGCGGCGCGTGCCGGGATGCAATTCGCGCAAGCGAGCGGAGCAGAAGAGAATGACCCTGACTGCACGGTGTTCATCGGCCAGATGCAATTCGCGCAAGCGAGCGGAGCAGAAGGTGCTTCGTATAGCGCACTTTCTTCAGCGCCGCGATGCAATTCGCACAAACGCGGAAAGAGCAATATCCGTCGACCATAACGACATTCCCCCACATTTCCCGCTCAACAGCTTGACAAACCCACGCGCGGGCGCTTATAATGAAGCATAATGGCGATGAAGGAAAGAGTAGAGGCAAGCACCGCGTCTAAAGAGAGCCGGATCTGCTGAAAACCGGCGGCGCAGGAGGCCTTGAACATGGCTCCGGAGCTTCGCGTGCGATACGGTAGCGCGCGGCGCGCAATTCCGCGTTAAGGAATAACAGAGGCTCGGCGCGGCTGCGCCGGGCGAACAGGGCTGGTAACGCGCTGCGATCACGGCGCCCCTCGCACATCGAGGGGCGCTTGTTTTTTAAGGACAGGGATCAAGCGCAGGCTCTGCACTTGAGAAAGAGACCTCGACGATCCTCAAATCGTCTCCATCAGCATCCATCAACACAGACAGGGGGAATATCCATCATGGCTGAAAAGAAAAAATTCTACATCACCACGCCCATCTACTATCCCTCGGGCAACATGCACATCGGCCACACCTACACCACGGTGGCGGCGGACACCATGACCCGCTTTAAGAAGATGACCGGCTACGACGCCTATTTCCTGACCGGCACGGACGAGCACGGCCAGAAGATCGAGCGCAAGGCCGCGGACGCGGGCGTAACGCCCAAGCAGTTCGTGGATAAGATCGTGGCCGAAACGAAGGAGCTGTGGAAGCTGATGAACATCGACTACGATGATTTCATCCGCACCACGGACGAGCGCCACGAGAAGGTGGTTCAGAAAATCTTCCGCAAGTTCTACGAGCAGGGCGACATCTACAAGGCCGAATACGAGGGTCAGTACTGCGCCGAATGCGAGGCCTTCTGGACGCCCACGCAGCTGAAGGACGGCAATCTCTGCCCCGACTGCGGCCGCCCCTGCGAGACCGCGCACGAGGAGAGCTATTTCTTCCGCATGAGCAAATATGCGCCGTGGCTGATCGAATACATCGAGAGCCATCCGGACTTCATTCAGCCGCCGTCCCGCGCCAATGAAATGCTGAACAACTTCCTGCGCCCGGGGCTGCAGGATCTGTGCGTGAGCCGCACCAGCTTCAAGTGGGGCGTGCCGGTGGATTTCGATCCCAAGCATGTGGTCTATGTGTGGATCGACGCGCTGTCCAACTACATCACCGCCCTGGGCTACGGCAGTGACGATGAAACGCTGTTCAACCGGTACTGGCCCGCGGACGTGCATCTGGTCGGCAAGGAGATCGTGCGCTTCCACACCATTTACTGGCCGATCATGCTGCACGCGCTGGGTCTGCCGCTGCCCAAGCAGGTGTTCGGCCACGGCTGGCTGCTGTTTGGCAACGACAAGATGAGCAAGAGCAAGGGCAACGTGGTTTACCCCGCGCCCATCGTGGAAAAATATGGCGTGGACACGCTGCGCTACTACCTGATGCGCGAAATGCCCTTCGGCGCGGACGGCAATTACACCAACGAGGCGATGCTGACGCGCATGAATTCCGACCTGGTGAACGACCTGGGCAACCTGGTATCGCGCACGGTGGCGATGATCGAGAAATACTTCGGCGGCATCGTGCCCGAACCGGGCGTGGAGGATGAATCCGACCGCGCGCTGATCGAGCGCTTCGAACAGCTGCCCGAAATGGTGGAAAAGCAGATGAACGCGCTGCAGTTCTCCGTGGCGCTGTCCGAAATCTGGAAGCTGATCGGCGACTGCAACCGCTATATCGACATCAATCAGCCCTGGGTGCTGGGCAAGAGCGAGGAGGGTCTGCCCCGCCTCAGAACCGTGCTGTACAACCTTGCCGAGTGCATTCGCGCCGTCGCGGTGCACATCTATCCCACGATGCCCTCCACGCCGGCGAAGATCTTCGAGCAGCTGGGCGTGACGGATCCGGCGCTGATGAGCTGGGATTCCGTGCTGAAATTCGGCGGCCTGAAGCCCGGCACGAAAGTCGTAAAGGGCGCGGCGCTGTTCCCGCGCGTGGACATTAAAAAGGAGCTTGCGGCGCTGAACGGCGAGGACGAGGCAAAGCCCGAGAAGGCTGAAAAAAAGGAAGCCAAGCAGGCCGAAAAGCAGCAGAAGAAGGCCGAAAAGGCCGAGGAAAAGGCGGGAATCGCCTCGTTTGACGACTTCATGAAGATCAAGCTGATCGCCGCAAAGGTCGTCGCCTGCGAGCGCGTGGCCAAGTCCGACAAGCTGCTGAAGGAAACGCTGGATATTGGCAATGGCCAGACGAAGACCGTCTGCTCCGGCATCGCCAAGCATTACGCGCCCGAGGACATGGTCGGCAAGACCGTGGTGCTGGTGAACAATTTCGCCCCGCGCAAGATGGCGGGCGAGGTCTCCGAGGGCATGCTGCTGTGCGCCGAGGATCCGGACGGCAAGCTGCGGCTGCTGACGGTGGATGGCGGCGTTGCGCCGGGAAGCGAGATCGGATGAAACGTATCACGGTTATCGGCTGCGGGCGCTGGGGCTCGCTGATCGCCTGGTATCTGGACAGGCTCGGCCATCAGGTCACGCTGTACGGCCGCGCGGGCTCCCGCCACATGCAGCGCTTTCTGACTGAGCGAAAAAACGACCTGCTCACCATGCCCGATTCCGTGCGCCTGAGCACGGAGCTGAGCTGCGCGCTGGACGCGGAGATCATCGTGATCTCCGTGCCCAGTCAGGCGCTGCAGGGGCTGATGGACGAGCTGAAGCCACTTGATCTGAAGAACAAAACCTTCGTGCTGTGCATGAAGGGCATCGAGGTCAGCACCGGCCGCCGCCTGTCGCAGGTCGCGCGGGACAGCCTCGACCCCTCCTGCGCCGTAGCGGTGTGGCTGGGGCCCGGGCACGTTCAGGAATTCTACGCCGGCATCCCCAACTGCATGGTGATCGATTCCGACGACCCGCAGGCGCGGCAGATGCTGGTGGAGCAGTTCTCGGGGCCGCTGATCCGCTTTTATTACGGCGAGGATCTGATCGGCAATGAGATCGGCGCGGCCGCCAAGAATGTAATCGGCGTGGCCGCAGGCGTGCTCGACGGGCTGAAGCTGACTACGCTGAAGGGCGCGCTGATGTCGCGCGGCACGCGCGAGATTGCCCGCCTGATCGAGGCCATGGGCGGCAATCCGTTTTCCGCCTACGGGCTGTGCCATCTGGGCGATTACGAGGCCACGGTATTTTCCCGCTTCAGCCATAATCGCCGTTTCGGCGAAGCGCTGGTGCTGGGCGAAAAATACGATCAGCTGGCCGAGGGCTACTATACGGCGGACGCCATTCACCGCCTGAGCGGGAAATACGGCGTGGAAACGCCGATCTGCGAATGCGTGTACCGCGTGCTCTATCAGGGGCAGCCGCCGCGCGAGGCGGTGGACAGCCTGTTCACGCGCACGCTGAAAAACGAATTCTGGAAGGAAGACCATGCGGATATTTGATACGCACTGCCACATCGCCGATTCCGCCTTTGACGAGGATCGCGCCCAGGTGATCGCGCGCATGCGCGAGGCCGGCGTCTGCCGCGCGAACGTAGTGGCCGATCCCTGCGAGGAGGAGCCGAACCAGGAAAAGGTGTTCGCGCTGGTGGCGCAGCATGATTTTCTCTGCGCCTCCATCGGCGCGCATCCGCACAATGCCTGCCGCTATACGGATGCGGCGGAGCGCACGATACTCGATTACCTGAACAGACCCGGATGCCGCCTGCTGGGCGAGATCGGGCTGGATTATCACTACGACCTGTCCCCCCGCGAGGATCAGAAGCGCGTGTTTGACCGGCAGCTGGAGCTGGCGTGGCAGCGGCATGTGCCCGTGCAGCTGCACATCCGCGAGGCGCACGGCGACTGCATGGACATGCTGCGCGCCCGCGCCGCTGCGGGGCGCATGCCCACGGGCGTCATGCACTGCTACACCGGCAGCTGGGAGGCGGCGAAGGTCTATCTCGACCTCGGGCTCTACATTTCCCTGTCCGGCGCGCTGACCTTCAAAAACGCGCCGAAGCTCGCCGAGGTCTGCCGAAATGTGCCCGCCGATCGCCTGCTGATCGAAACCGATTGCCCCTATATGGCGCCCGTGCCGCTGCGCGGGCGGCGCAACGAGCCGTCGTTCATCACGCACACGCTGGCGCGCGCCGCCGAACTGCGCGAGGCTGCGCCCGACCGTCTGGCAGAGCAACTGTACGCCAACGCCCTGAGAATATTTGATTTGGAGGGCTGACCGTGGAAAATCTGACCGCCATTATCGAAGCCATACTGTTTGTCTCGGGCGACCCCGTGCGCGTGGACGTGCTGGCGCATGCCATGAACCTGACCGTGATGGAGCTGGAGGGTGCGCTTTCTGAGCTGCGCGACCGCCTTGCGCTTGAAAACCGCGGCATACAGCTCAACCGCAGCGGCGACGCGGTGTTCCTTTCCATCAACCCCAAATACGCGCCGCAGGTAGAGCTCTTCCTGCAGCCGATCCAGAAGCAGCCGCTTTCTCAGGCCGTGCTGGAAACGCTGTCCATCATCGCCTACCGTCAGCCCGTCACCAAGGGCGATATTGAGGGCGTGCGCGGCGTAAAGTGCGATTATTCCGTGCAGGCGCTGATCAACCGCGGCTTTATTGAGGAATGCGGCCGCCGCGAAACGCTGGGACGGCCCATACTGTACCGCACCACGGACAAGTTTCTGCAGCACTTCGGCATCGAAACGCTGGACGAGCTGCCCAGCGTAGATTTCACCGCCGAGGGCGAAATGCCCCTTTGACATTGTACCAAAAATGTGACAAAACCGGCAAATTATGATCGTTTGCCGGTTTTTCGCGCCGTTTCGCTTGACTTAGAACCGTAAAACTTGTATAATATTTTTGAAACATCGCCAGAAGATCAGGAGGGACGCTCTATGGGTGATCGCTATTCTTCCAGAAGACATTATGAGCGCAGACTGCGCATTCGCTATCGCAAAAAGCTGTGGTCGACAGGCATCATCATGCTGGTCATCGGCCTGATCGCCGGCTTCATCGGCTGCACGGTCGCGGTAAACAAATCCGCGCGCGTGTCCGAGCTGCTGGGCATCGCGCCGAAGCAGGATGTGGCTACGGATCTGCCGCTGCCCACGCCGACGGCGGATACCAGTGCGGATGACGCCTTCACCGCCGAAATGTTCGCCGCGGGCGGCTTTGTGCCCGATGACGAGGACGATCCGTTTGCGGACGGCTTCGATTCGGACGATCAGTCCATGGGACTGGCCGCGCTGTCCGGCATGGATTCGAACCTGTTTGACAACCCGACCGTTGAGCCCACCGAGGCACCCACCGAGGCCCCGACGGCTGAACCCACCGAAGCGCCGACAACTGAACCCGAGGTCATGATTATTGAGGGCGCGCCGCTGACGGTGACTGCCGCCGCTATCGTAACGGAAGCGCCGACGGCTGAACCCACCGAAGCGCCGACTGAGGCCCCCACCGAAGCGCCCACTGAGGCTCCGACCGAGGCGCCCACTGAGGCTCCGACCGAGGCGCCCACTGAGGCTCCGACTGAGGCACCCACTGAAGCTCCGACCGAGGCACCCACTGAAGCGCCGACCGAGGCACCCACCGAGGCACCGACGCCCGAACCGACCGCCACGCCCGCGCCCGTGATCGTACCCTACGGCGAGGCCGTGACCTTCGATACGGAAATGACCGCCGACGGCCGCATGCACCGCGACGCGCAGGACGGCGACAATTACGAGACCATCAGCATCACCATGAAGGTGGATGATTACAAGGATTTCGATTACTTCGAGGAGAATTACGGCAGCAAGTATGACCTGAAGGGCGGCACGGCTGCGGTTCAGCTGGATATGACGCTGAACAACTACGCAGGTCAGACCCAGGTAATCCCCCAGAACTTCCTGCAGATCACCTTCCGCGGCGAGACCGACGATCAGGTGCTCCAGGGGTATCAGCTGCTGGACCGCGAAATTGCCGGCAACATCGATGTGGAGCTCATCAGCGGCGAAACCGTCACGCTCTACAAGCGCTACCCCTTCTCCGAGATGGGCGAAATGCAGTACATGGTGGTCAACACCTTCAGCGGCGGCACGCAGACGACCTACTGGTTCGAGATTCATTCGCCCGAGCCGGTCGCCACTGAAGCGCCCACGCTGGAAGCCTCCGCAGGCGGCTTGACCATCGGCAGCAAGGGCGACGACGTGAAGAAGCTCCAGGCCAAGCTGATCGAGCTGAAGCTGCTTTCCGGCCAGCCCGACGGCGCGTTTGGCAAGTATACCGCCGACGCGGTGAAGATCATGCAGAAGAAATACGGCATGGAGCAGACCGGCGTTGCCGACGCCGCATTCCTTGAAAAGCTGTATTCCGAATAAGATAATCGACCGTCCCTTCTGTATAAAAGCAGAAGGGACGGTCTTTATCTGTCAAAAAAGGCTTTTGAAAAGCAGGTAGACGGGGAATTATGCTCCCCTCCCCCGCCACTATTGGCTTCTCCAGTTTTTGCTGAAACCCTTCAGATTTTCGGGTGCAAAAAATACCTTGCAACGCATACGGCCAGACGCTGAAAAAACCTGCAAGGCAAGGAAACGCGGGCTGCAAATGAGGGCGCATACATAATACGCACCGAAGACCCGCAAAGCGGGTTTCGGCAGCGCCGCGCGAATCCTTCGGATTCCAGCGCGGGCTGGTCGCGCCTGCAGGTCGCTGCAGTGGCGCGACTGCTTCAACATATGTAACCGATTTTGCAGCCCGCGTTGACGAAGTAAGCAGAAATTTCAACTTCTCCAGAAGTTGTTCACGAAATTT
>CAKUOX010000040.1 GCA_934670175.1 uncultured Clostridia bacterium
GAGGCCTGTTCGGCCTTCGCCTAACCAACTTCATAAGTGACGCTGTTCAATTTGCGCATTACTATTGACAGTACCTGTAATTATACTTATAATTTCACAGCTTTCGGAATTCCATACTTAAACAATGCACTTATCGCCAATAACAGTCTGTCAAAAGAACAGGAGCGCTCGAGAGGACGAAAGCCTGCAAAGCAGCTTCCTGCGGGCTGCTGCCAGAATCTAAAGGATCCGCACGATGCCATTGTGCCTCGCTGCTCCGCACAAAAGAGCCGCCGATCTGTCGTACATCGACAGACCGGCGGCTCAACATCGACATCAGCGCATGAAAGCGAGCGACGCCTTATTCCAGTTATAATAGGGCACGACCTGCGCCGCGCCGCGCGCGACGTTCCATTCATCCGGATCGCCCTGCAATATTTCCACACCGCGTCCGGCGTTGTGCATCTGCCGGCGCAGTGTGCACGCCTTGATCTTTTTCAAAAACTCCGAGCCGTTCTTCATCATACCGCCGCAGAGATAAATGCGGTCGGGATCCAGCAGATTAATGCTGATGGCCAGCGCCACGCCGATATATTCCGCCGTTTTATCGATCACGGCCTGCGCGGGCACATCTCCCGCAGCAGCGGCCTCAAATACCATTCTGGCGTCCAGCCGCTCCACATTGCCGCCGCACATTTTTTCAAGCATGGCGTCCTCGCCGCTGCGCACCAATGCGCGCGCCTTGCGCGCCAGCGCCGCGCCGGAAGCCACTGCCTCCAGACAGCCGACATTGCCGCAGCTGCAGCGCGTATCGTCGTCGTGGCTCACCAGCAGGTGTCCGACCTCGCCGCTGGTGCCGCTCGCGCCGTAATACAGCTTACCGTTTTGCAGCAGACCGCCGCCGATGCCATAGCCCAGGCCGATGCACAGCACGGTCTTTTCGTTGTTTTCCTGATTGCGGAATACCTCCCAGCTGGCCTGCACGCGGTTCGCATTTTCAACGATGACCTGAAACGGCAGGATCTCGTTCATCCAATCCTGAAGCGGCACATCCTCCCAGCCGAAGTTCGGCGAAAATATAACGCGCCCACTTTCGCGCTCGATCAATCCCGGCATGGCCACGCACACGCCCACGATGGTGTCCTCGTCCACGCCGGAACCTCGGGTCAGCGCCATGATTTCCGCGCAGATGCGCTCCACGAAGCGCCGCTCGCATTCCACATCTTCCGTAGCGTATTTCACCGTGGCAATGATCGACTGATCCAGACCGGTCAGCACGATGCGAATCGTGGTGCGTCCCACATCCACGCCGATGAAGTGGTAATGCTCGCCGCATACGCTCAGCAGCTCCGGCTGTTTGCCGCGCCCGCTGGCCTTCTTCATCTCCACCGAAACCATGCCGTGCTCGATCAGCTGATCCGTAATATCCATGACCGACGGTATGCTCAGCCCGACCATTTTTGCAATGGCGGAGCGATTGATCGGACCATGATTGGAAATGCAGCGCATCACGCTCTGCTTGTTCAGCATGGCCATGCGATGGCTGTCCATTCTGCGGTAGGTATCCACGCCCTCTATCCCCTTTAAAGGTAATTATAAATCCAGTATACCGCAAATCGTCCGCAAAATCAACTATTAACTTACCTAAGTTAATCAGTTCTGTCGAAAGCCCTCTCGCGCTTTCAATCGCGCCCAGCGGCGTGTACGGTGGGCGCGGGACGATTTTTGCGGCGGAAAATCCCATTTTCCAGAGCAAAAATCGTTTCCTTGCAGTTTTTGCGCTCGAAAATCCAAAGGATTTTAGCAAAAACTGGTGAGGGTGGCAGTGGCGGGGAAGCTTGCTTCCCCGTCCACCCAGCTTGTCAAAAGCTCTTTTTGACAAGCTGCATTTGCTTACCTAAGTTAATCTGTGCCCCTGCAAGGCAACAAAACGGCGGAAGCGTGCCAAACAGCTTTACGCACTTCCGCCCAATATACCGCGTATTCTACGCTTCGTCGTCAAGCTCGAAGCGGTAGCCCACGCCCCACACGGTTTTAATGTCCCAGCCGTTGCCGGGCCGGCACAGCTTGGCGCGGATGCGCTTGATATGGCTGTCCACCGCGCGGGTATCGCCCAGATAATCGTAGCCCCAGATGCTTTGCAGCAGGTGTTCACGGCTGAACACCATGCCCGGGTTGCTGGCCAACGCCCACAGGATCTCGATCTCCTTCGGCGTGCAGGGTACGATCTGACCGCCCAGCTTGATGACATAGGAGTTCATATCCACATCCAGATTTCCTGCCACCAAATGCGACACGCGCACCGGCTCAGCCGTTTCATGGATGCGCCGCAGCACCGCCTTTACGCGCGCCACGACTTCGCGCACGCTGAACGGCTTGGCGATATAATCGTCCGCGCCCAGCTCCAGTCCCAGCAGCCGGTCGAATTCCTCCGCCTTCGCGCTGAGCATAATGATCGGCACATTGGATTCCTTGCGGATCTCGCGGCAAACCATCAGTCCATCCTTTTTAGGCATCATCACATCCAGCACCACGATGTCCGGACGCAGCTTGCGAATGGCGTCCAGCGCTTCCTCGCCATCATAGGCCGAGAGCACCTGGTAAGCCTCCTTATGAAATCCCTCGGCAAGCGCCCGATGCACGCTCACATCGTCGTCCGCCAGCAAAACGCGATAGCCGCCCTGTCTCGCTTCCATGTCATCACCTCCCTGTCTGCCATAACGGTAACAAAAAAGTATGTCAAATTTGTGGCAAAACCTTATACAGGCTTTCAACACTTGCGTATTTTGGCACTTGGCACGCAAAATAAACCGCTCTGACAGTTCTGCGAAAAATTGGCGCGCAAATCATCGGTCTGCGGCGTGCAGAATAGTAAGCGCCAAATTCAAAAATGACGGAGCGCAAATATGCGAAAATTGCGAAATCTGATCGGCCTGCCTGTGATCGTGAACCGGCAAAAGATCGGCCGACTGGTACAGGCGGAGCTTTCCGGCGACCTCGGGCGGCTCAAGGGCGTATGGGTGGACTGCGGGCTGCGCGGCACACGCTATATTTCGTCGGAGCAGCTGAAGCTGATCGGCGAAATGGCGGTCATCGCGGATGATCGCGGCAAGCGGCGGCGCTGCCGCAGCGTCTTCCCCTGCTATCGCGCCATTTCGGCCTGCGGTCAGCGGCTCGGCGCCATTGTCGGCGCGCAGATCGACGAGCTGAGCTTCATCGTGACCTCATTGGAGCTTACGCGGGGCTTCTGGGACGACCTGCTTTCCGGCCGCGAATGCGTCACGAAATACGCGATGAACGATCGCATGACCGAAGTCATTGTGTTGGATGCGGCGGATCAATGTGAAAAGGAGGATGAAGCATGAAGGGCGGAAAAATGCGCGGCATCATGACCGGCATGCTGCTCGGCGGCATGGCGGCGACGATGTTTGGCGTGATCAACTGGCAGACGGAGCGCAAATGGAACCAGCAGCTGCGCCGCGGCGGCAGATGGCTGTCTGAAAAGACGGACGAGCTGACCGGCAAGCGATGAAGTGCGCTGCCAGACGCTGAGAAACCCCGCAAGACAAGGAAACGCGGGCTGCAAATGAGGGCGCATACTATAACGCACCGGAAACTTTGCGAAGCAAAGTTCCGGCAGCGCCGCGCGAATCTTTCAGATTCCAGCGCGGGCTGGTCGCCGCTGCCGCAGGCAGTGCGGCGACTGCTTCAACGTATGTAACCGATTTTGCAGCCTGCGTTGACGAAGTAAGCAGAAATTTCAACTTCTCCAGAAGTTGTTTAGAAAATTTCTGCGGTTGCGGGGTTTGGCAGCGGGCTGCTGTCTGCGGCGCAGCGCGCTGCGGGCCGCAGCCATTGCATCACTCTAAATGAAGGGAGCTTACGCGCATGGAACGGCGAACGGGCAAAATATGGCGAAACGGACTGAAGATCGGCGCGGTGCTGGCCTGCACGGCGCTGCTGCTGGCGTGCTTCTGGCCACTGGCGTGCGAGGCGCTCAGCATCTTTTTCAGCGCCTGTGTCATCGCCTTTCTGCTGCTGCCGCTGGCAAAGCTGTTCGAGCGAAAGCTGCCGCGCGCGGTGGCAGCTGTGCTGGCGCTGGTTTTGGTAGTTCTGGCCGCCGCGGCATGTCTGGTTCTTCTGGCACCGCTGCTGTTAAAACAGACGCGCGACGCAGCCATGCTGCTTCCGGATGCGCTCGATAAGCTGACGGCCTTTGCGGACGGCATGCTGAGCCGCCTGTCCGCGCAGTTGCCGAACATCGCGCTGCCAAAGCTCGACCTTGGCGGACAGCAGCGGCAAATTTCCGAATTCGCCAAGTCTGCGGCCGCCGCCGTGTGCGGCTTTGCCGCCGCTGCCTACCGCTTTGCGCTCGCCGCCGTGCTGAGCTGCTTTTTCATGGCCGACCGCGACCGCATGCTGCTCCGACTGGAGCTGGCGATCCCCTGCGCCTGGCGCAGAAACGCGGTGCGCGCGGGCAACGAGATTCTGCGCGAGCTGCGCCTGTATATAAGGGGACAGGCGACGATCGCGCTGGCCGTGGGCGTGCTCGCCATGATCGGCCTGTGGATCATCGGCGTATCAGGCGCGCCGCTGCTGGGGCTGATCGTAGGCATATTCAATGTGATTCCCTATCTTGGGCCGGTGATTGGCGGCGTACCGGCGGTCATCCTCGCGCTGAGCAGCAGCTGGCAGCGCGCGCTGCTGACCGTCGCGGTGCTGTTTCTGGTGCAGCAAATCGACGGTCTGGTCATTTCACCGCGCGTGATGGGCAATATCACCGGCTTTTCGCCCGCCGTGGTGCTGATCACGCTGTTCCTGTCCGCACAGATCGGCGGCGTGTGGGGCATGCTGCTGGCGCTGCCGGTAATGATGGCGCTGCGCACGCTGTACCGCGTGTTCGTGCAGCGCAAGGAAAACTAGCTGCATCCATGCACAGATCTATGGCAGCATTCCGCTTTCGCGTGTACAAAATTTAATTCCAATATAAATTTATCGTTTTTCGATAAAAATGTATTGACATGCGCCATTTCATGTGCTATGCTGGCGGCAGAAGGGGGCATGAAGCATGGATCACAAGGCACTTTCCCGGCATCTGATCGCCGCCGGCATTCTGGCGGGCTTGGGCGGCGTATACATATTCTACATTCACGAGCCGCTGCACATGCTGCATCTGTTCGGCGCGGGTGCCGAGCTCAGGCGCTTTCTATCCATCGGCGGTATCGCGCTGATTGGACTGCTGTACCTCGCCGCGCTGGCGAATTATTTCAAGATCTGCGTTCGCATCGGTGAAAACGCTTCGTTCTGCACCGAGAACGCCGTGCGGCTCGGGCGCATCGGGCGCCTGCTGTCCATCGGCGGCGGCTGCTGGACGGCGATCATCGCGGTGCTCCTGTGCCTTCGGATCATCGATCGCTATCTCTATCTCGTGCTGGCGCTCGCAGCGCTGGCGAGCTTCTGTGCAGGCGTGGTCGCGCGCGTGCTGGGTCAGCTGGTAAGGCGTGCCTCTCGCTTGCAGGAAGAAAACGATCTGACGATATAGGAGGCGCGCATGGCGATTCGAATCGATCTGGACGTGATGCTCGCCCGACGCAAAATGAGCATGACCGAGCTGAGTGCGCGCGTGGGCGTCACCATGGCAAACCTGTCCATTCTGAAAAACGGCAAGGCCAAGGCCGTGCGCTTTTCCACGCTGGAAGCCATCTGCCGCGCGCTGGACTGTCAGCCCGGCGATATACTGATCTACGAAGAGGAGAAAGAACATGCAAACTGATGAAAAAAAGCCGTGCCCGATCCCGTTCGCGCGGCGCGACTGGCTGCTGCTGCTGGTTGTCGCCATCTGCGCGCTCGTCTTTGCATTTTGCCAGCCCAGCATATTTGATCGGAACTTCCGCCTGCCCGGAATCGGCATGACGCTGAGCGCGCTCGCACTGCTGGCAGCAGGCATGTGCTTCATCGGCAAAAAACGCATTCGCCTTTCGAAACAATGCGCTTTTCTGACGGCCGCCGCCGTACTGCTCGCACTGTGCTTTGGCATCTTCGACAATGAAATACTTCGGTTGATGAATCTGCCCGTGCTGTTTGCGCTATGTATGCTGGCGCTGCTGTCCGCGGCGCACGGCCCGGAATACCTGACAGGCGCGCGGCTGCTGCCGCGCATTATCGCCTACCTCATGCAGGCGCTGAAGCGCATTCCACTGCCCTGCCGCGCCGTTGCAGATACGCTGAAGCGGCGCGTGAATTCCGGAACGCCCGCGCTGCTGCTTGGCCTCGCCATTACCATTCCGGTGGTCGGCGTGGTGCTCCTGCTGCTATACAGCGCCGATTCTGTGTTCGCCGCAATGCTGGAGCGGCTGTTCTACCAGCCCGATAATGGCGATATTGCGCTGCTGATCTGGCGGCTGCTGAAGATGCTCGTGTTGACGCTGCTGACATTCGCCCTGCTCCACACGCTGAGCGCCCCCGCCGCGCAGAAGGACAGCGCCGAGCATCGCGCGTTTCCCATGTCCGCCATGCTCATGCCGCTGGCGGCGCTGGTCATACTGCTGGCGATATTCGATTATATCCAGTGCAAATACCTGTTCGGCGGCGCGTATATCGAGGTGATCCGAGGCGATTATGCGCAGTATGCCCGCAGCGGCTTCTTCCAGCTGGTCATTGCGGCCGCCATCAGCATGCTGCTGGCGCTGTCCGCACTTCGCAGGCACCCCGACAACGCCGCGATCCGCGTGCTGAGCGCGCTGCTGTCCCTGCTGACCGGCCTGCTGACCTTCTCCGCCGCCCGCCGCATGCAGCTCTACATACTTGAATTTGGCTTTACAACGCTGCGCGCCGTGACACTGTGGGGCATGCTGGCCATCCTGATGCTGATCGCAAGCGCGCTCGTCAAGGTCGTCCGTCCACACACGCGCATCCGCAGCGCGCTGTGCGCCGCCATCATCGTTACATGGCTTATGCTGAATTATGCGAACGTCGATGCGCGCATCAGCCATTACAACTTTGCCGCATGGCAGCGCGGCGCGCTGCGCGAGCTGGACACGGATCTCATCGCAGTAGAGCTGTCCCCCGACGCACTTCCGCCCCTGCGCAAGCTCGCTGCCGGAGACGCACTGCTGCAGCAAAGGCTGGATAAGCTCGAAGCGCACTTCGAGCAGATGACTCGGCCAGTCTGGTACGACTGGAGTCTGAGCTGGACAAAGCTGCGCCCCGGCAAATGAACCGGGGTGCAGCTGCGAGAAGACCGGAGCATTCGAATCAGTTGCTTACCGCTTCCTTCAGTGCATATATTGCAAGATCAATATCAGATTTCCGATTCTCATAGCAGCCTTCATATCCATCGCTATAGATGCTTGTAGTGAGAGATTTAATCATGTTCAAGCTCTATCAGTTATCCGACAACGCATCGTTAAGCTTGCCTGCCACCTCGGCCATATCACCTAGACTGTTTTCATAGTATCCGTCTTCAAACACACTTGAAAGCATAACCCTGACCACAGAATCAGCACATATATCGTGCATAACATACGTCGCCACTCCAGCAACGGATGAATAGATAATGATGCAATCCTGCTTTTCACCGTGGAGATATACGCCCAGTGTGCCATCACCCATGGCAACATAGCTTCTATTCAGCCATGCATTCGATACATCGAACTCCGATTTATCAACGACACGCGACAAATCCAAGCCGAGCAGAAGGGTCAGCAGTGCTCGGTTTTCACTTGTAGCAAACCATTTGCCGACACTCATATCGATACAATTTGTAAGCTCTGCTTCAAATTCCACACCTTTTGAATCGTCGTCTTCTGCAAAAGCAACGCAGCTTGCAAGCAATAGCGCCAGGATCAGGATCAGCCCTACAGCTCTGGTCGCAATTTTTCTATCCTTCATCATTTTCATATCCGTACCTTTCTCATCATTTCTTCTCGATTCGTATGCCTATTAAGAGTTTAGGATGTTATTGTAGAACACGTCGATATCGTTCACGATCGCGCCATCACAATCCTCATCACGCAAAAGCCCGTTGTACATAACCAGCGTATTGGAGCTGATATTGAGGTATGTAAAAGCATACAATGCAGGCACATGATCAACTATCTTTTGAAACATAGCGACCGATGACGCCTGGTGCGTGCCCTCGCTATCGGGTGCCAAAACATATTCCGTAAAACGAGTGCCGTCGCAGTGCTCAACAAGAATGCCTTTTTCATTCGAATAACAGTAGATGCCCGCCATCGATGTGTCCGAAATGACATGCGTAAAGGTATTCTCCTTAGCAACGACGCCCCTATTCGTGATCGCAATGCTGTCAAGAATCGAATCAATACTCTCTGCAGCTGCAAAAGCAGCGCTTACCATTACCATTACTGCAAAGATCGCACATATTATTTTCTTCATTTGTCCCCTCCATTCTTATTTCTCACGATTCGTGTGCCTACACTATGAGCTAAACCCGCAGCTTTTTAACACCCCCTCAGCGAACAATTACATTTCAAGCCAACCGTACCACGAAACGCCGATTCACGCACGTGCGTGCTAATTGCAATTATACCACAATTGATATTTATTTGCAAGTGCGTATATGCAATTGCGTCTATTTTTAACCTACTGCATACGTCACTATGTAAAAAAACGTTAAGTCGATCGATCGTCAATGCTCATTCGTCGTAATTTATCAGTATTCTGAGGTTACGAAATGTCGAAATATCCATTCAGAAGTCATCAAACCACCGTTCCAAAGCGCGCCGGGCTTGCATATCCACGTCTATAGCGACACAGCCCTGTCCGCCGAGCTTCGGCGAACAGGGCTGTGCGCATTCTTTGATTTTTTGTATGCTATTTTGAATTCCGAATCTTATCGAGCGAATCCTCGAGCACGGCTGCGCGCAATTCGCGGGTAAAATCCGAAAAGGCGCATTCGGACGCGCCATAGGTCTGCTGCAGATCATACTCCAGCGGCAGCCAGGTGGCAATATCGGCCTCGTTGTGCTGGATCAGTGCTTCGAGCTTGTCAAACGCCTTATACAGCCGCGCCTCGGGCGTCTCCAGCGCGTTCATTTCCTGAAACAGCGCCAGGAATTCCTCGCGCTCGCGCTCAGGCAGCAGCGCCGCCACCTGTTCCTCCACCGCGCGATCCTCGACCTCCGTGTCTGCCTGCGTCTTTTCAAAGGCAGGAATATCACCAGTCACGGCCTCACCCAGATCATGGATCAGGCACATCCGGATCACCCTGTCCATGTCCAGCTGCGGATACTCGTCGCGCGCGATCAGCGCCATCAGCGCCAGCCTCCAGCTGTGCTCCGCCACACTTTCGTGGCGTCCGCTGCTGGTATAGGAATGGCGGGTATTGCACTTCAGCTTCTCCGCCAGCTTCAGGAATTTCAGAAATTCTCCCGCGTCCATTCTATCCTCCAATGTGTTTTAAACACTTACGGACTCCCGGCGCCATCGCGCAGGGAGTCCGCCGAATACTGTATTTCTTGCTTATTTGCCCGCTTCGCGCATGGCATTGGCGGGGTTCTTGGCCTTCATGGCGCGCAGGCCGTGCAGTACCAGCGACAGCGCAATAACGCCATAGGAGATGAACACGCGGAAATATTCGCCGATGCCCGCGTCGCCAAAGAGCGTATTGCCCGCAGCGGGGGCGACGATGAACAGCGTGTGGAACAGGATGCAGCCCAGAATCGCCTGCGCATTCGTTGCGCGAACGATGGACGCGCCGCCGACCAGAATGGCCGCACCGGCATACAGGCCGACCTGCTCATGCGCGCCGTAGGTCTGGAACACGCCGAAGTTCTGCACGAAGATCAGCTGGCCCCAAGCGGCGAGCACTGTAGAAAGCATGATCGCGATCACGCGCACGCGATCCACATTGATGCCCGAAGCATTTGCAACCGTCATGCTCTGGCCGACCGCGCGAAACTGCTGACCCAAGCGGGTGCGCATAATGCCAATATTGAACATGCACAGCAGCGCGATGACGATCAGCGTCACCATCGGCACGCGAATGCTGGAGAAGATGGCCTTGATGGCCGGAATCTGATACAGCGCGACCGCCGCAGCGATGCCGATCAGCCAGGCGGCCGTCTGCTTGCGCTTGCCGTCCTTCTTGACCAGCAGCTTCACGATGCAGTAGAGCGCTGCCAGACCTGCGCACAGGTACAGCGCGGAGCTGAAGCCCATGCGCCAGATGCCGTCCAGCGCGTACTTGATGTCGTTCAGCTCAATGGTGTTGGCCACACCGGTAGAGCCCTTGATGACCAGGCCGTTGGTGTGCAGCGGGATCAGGTTGCCGAAGATGAACAGGAACAGCAGCTGATACAGGCCGTTTGCAAAATAGCCCAGGATCATACCGCCGATCATTTCCTGACCCTTCATCTTGTTGAGCAGTTTACCGATCAGGAAGCCGAACAGCGCGGCGATCGGCACGATCATCAGCGCCGCGAGCAGGAAGCCGCCCAGGCCCTGAATCTGCCATTCTGTCACCCACAGTGCGGCGATCTGCGCCGCCATGGCGCCGATGGTGATGGCAAAGTTGATGCCCATGCCGGCAACGATCGGAATGATCAGCGCCAGCGCAATGAAAGCATTTCTGGCCAGACGGCCGGAGAGCTCATACGCAACGTAGGACAGCGACTGTCCCGAGCAGAGGATCGAGAGAATGCACAGCACGACGAACAGGATCGTAACGGCATTGTCCCGCAGCATGGCGCGATAGTCTTTACGCACGAGACTCACCTCCAGACTTGGTCAGCGCATAGAGGATGATGCCGTTGGAGATCAGTATGCGCATGGTTTCGGAAATCGTAGACTGCGGTACCAGCGCATTTGCCACGGGCATGCCCAGCGTCAATACGCCCTGGAACAGGAAGGTACCGATCAGCACATGGCTGATCTTGCAGCGACTGGTGCTCGCACCGCCGATCAGGATGGCGGAAGCGGCCACAAAGCCCATCTGGCGCGGCGCGGTGTACAGCTGCATGAAGCCGTAGCTCTGCGAATACACCAGAATGCCGATCGCGCCCAGCATGGTGGACAGCATCGTGCCGATGATGCGCATCTTGTTTACGCTGGTGCCGGTAGCTTCAGCAAAGCGCTGATTGTTGCCGACCGCGCGCATCGCGACGCCTGTCTTGGAGCGCATGAACAGCCACATCAGGAAGCAGCACAGGATCATGAACAGCAGCAGACCTGTGGGAACCTTCAGCGAACCGATCTTAAACGCCAGGAAGTCATCCAGCAGATGGCTGAACGTGGAGTTCATGGAAATGGTGTTTCTCAGGCCCGTGCCCAGCGGCCATCTCAGCTCGAGCGACTTGAACGGCAGCACCAGCCAGGCGATGCACATCAGCGATACGATCGAGAAGCCCACATAGGTGGTTACAGACATTTCGCTGCCCTTCAGGCGGTTGAGCATGTTGCCATAGAGCCAGCCGCAGATCAGGGAAATGACGATGCCGACTGCACAGGCGAACAGGAAGCCGACCCAGCCGCTGATGCGGTATTCGATCGCCATCAGACCGCCGATCAGGCCGCCGACGATACCGATCGGCAGACCCAGATTCAGGCCGATACCGCTCTGGATGCCGGGCACCATGGCCAGCACCAGAATGGAGTTCATACCCATGCGCACCAGCGTGCTGCTCATCAGGCCCGTCAGCGACAGATCGCACAGCAGCGCCACCACGCACAGCACGATGAAGAACATGCCGATGATCATGCGCGGCACGCCCAGTGCCTTCACGATCTGGCGATAGAAAGCGATGATCAGCGCCAGGAATACCAGCGCGACGCTGATGTAGATCAGATCGTCGCCATAGCGCGCGATCTGCGCGGATGTGCGGCCGTTCACCGCATCCAGTCCGCCGCCCGCCGCATAGCGGTCAAAGCGCGCGGCAAAATCATCGCCGGACTGCGCCACGATGCCGTAGATCGTAGATTTCAGCGTGTTGAGCGCATCCTCGTCCAGCGCCTCGTAGAGCTTCGTCAGCTCCGCGCCGACGGCGACATACTTTTCATCCGCCACGCCCATCAGGCGCTCCATTTCAGGCGTCGCCACAAAGCCGGACATGTCCACGACTTCTTCTTCCTCGAGCATGGCACTGTCCAGATCCGCTTCGCCCGCGGCGTCTACCTCAGCCTCAATGACCTCTTCCTCCACCACGTTGCCCGCAGCTTCCATCTCGGCGATGTAGGCTGCCTGCGCGGAAGCCTCTTCCGTATAATAGGCGTCCAGCGCCACTTCCAGGTCGGTCAGCGCCGCGTCGATGCCCGTCATATCGGCCGTTTCAAAATCGATCATATTGGCACTGGAGTTGGCGCGTACCTCCTCCTCCGCCTTGGCTACGGCTTCGCGGATCGCGGACATGCCGCCGCCCGCCGCCTTGGCCTCTTCCATGGCCTTCGCCTTGGCGATGGCCACATAGGATTCGACCGCGCCCTCGCCAGTAGCAAGCAGCACCGCGCGCGTGCGCATATCCTTCAGATAGCCCGCGCCCTTTTCGCCGCCGCGCGTATTCATGCCGACAACGCCCGTGATCGCGAGCGCCACAGCAAGCACCAGAACGACCGCGGATACGATATACTTCACAGCGTTCTTACGCATTTGCCGCATCCTCCTTTCGTTCGGGTTTAATGCCGGACATGGCCAGACCGAAGCTCGCGTTGGAATCGTCCGCTCCGAGCACATCCACGACCTTGCCTTCCGATACGATCGCGATGCGGCTGCAGATCGAGCGCAGCTCCATCAGCTCGGAGGACACCATGACGATCGTCATGCCGTGCTCGCGGTTCAGGCGCACCAGCGTTTCCAGCACCAGCTTCTTCGCGCCGATGTCGATGCCGCGCGTCGGCTCGGAAACGAACAGGCATTTCGGCCCCATCAGCAGCGCGCGCGCGATGCACACCTTCTGCTGGTTGCCGCCGGAAAGCGTGCCCACGGGCTGAAGCGCCGAGGTACAGCGAATGTCCAGCTCCTTAATCATTTCGTTGGCCTTATCGCGGATCGCGCGCGAATCGCGCTGCGTAAACAGCCCGAAGCGCTTCAGGTATTCACCCTTGATCTGCATGGCGTTGTAGACCATGTTGTCTTCAATGGACTGCTCCAGCAGCAGGCCGACGCCGCGCCTGTCCTCAGAAACCATGGCCATGCCGCTTTCAAGCGCGCGGCGCGGATTGCCCAGCTCGTGCTTCTGGCCGAAGAACGTGACCTCGCCGCTGGCGGGATACAGACCCATGATGCCGTTGGGGATGCCGATCTTGCCCTGTCCGGCCAGGCCGCCGATGCCGAAGATCTCGCCCTCGTATACGGTAAGATCCACGCCCTTGGCCTCTTCGCCGGGCATCGCGACGTGCAGATCGCGCACCTCGAGCGCCACCCTGTCGGAATGCGGCGCAGCGTCGCCCCTTTCGACGATCGCTTCGCTCTTGCGGCCGACCATCAGCTCGGCCAGCTCCACGGCGTTGGTGTCCTTCTTTTCGCGCATGGCGGCGAGCTTGCCGTCGCGCAGGATCGTGATGGAATCGGCCGCTTCGATGACCTCATCCAGACGATGCGTTATAAAAATAATGGCGATGCCACTGGCGGCGATCTGCTTCATCACATGGATCAGCTGATCGGCCTCGGATTCGGTGAGCACGGCGGTCGGCTCGTCGAATACCAGCAGCTTGATGCCCTTTTTGTCGATCTCACGCGCGATCTCTACGAACTGCATGTAGCCGACCGGCATACCCTTTACCAGCGTATACTCGTCGATGCTCATGCCCACGCTGTCGAGCGCAACGCGCGCATCCTTCGCCATGGCCTTCATGTTCAGGCTTTCAAGGCTCTTGCCAAAGATGCGGCTGGCGATATTGGGCGTGGTGATCTCGCGGTTCAGCTTGATATTTTCAGTAACGGTGAAGCCGGGAAGCAGCATGAATTCCTGATGCACCATGCCGATGCCCTTCTCCATCGCGTCGTGCGGCGAATGAATGGTCGTGCTTTCGCCGTCAATGGCGACCTGACCTTCGAAGCCGCCGGTGGAATGAATGACCGGCATGCCGAACAGCACGTTCATCAGCGTGCTCTTGCCGGCGCCGTTTTCGCCCAGCAGGGCGTGGATCTCGCCCGGACGCACGGAAAGCGATACATCGTCCAGAACGGTATTCTCGCCGTAGCGTTTCGTGATGTGTTCCATTTGAAGCACGTATTCTGCGCTCAAATCTCTTACCTCCTTGTGCACAGGGGACATCCCTCCCCTATTTGTGTTTGCCCCCCATGTCACGGAAACAGGCTCGCCCGCATTGGGGCGAGCCGTTTACCGGACTGCGCGCGCCGGCTGCTATGAGCCGGCGGCGCATAACCGGCGCGTCAATTTTTCATCAATCACAATTACAGATAATCGTTGAAATCGACGGGCGCGAGCAGTACGGTGTAGTAGTTGTCGAAGGTCTCGCCGTCCGCGTTGGTGTAGTTCGCAACCTGCGCGCCCGGAACCTTCGCTTCGAACTTGGCCTGCAGCGCCGCAGCGTCGTTGGCCTCGGTGATTTCGCCGTTGACGTAGCCGATCGCATATTCAACGCCGATCTCGATGATGGTCATCGCAACGGGGTGCGGCCAGGTGGAGAAGCGGCCAACCGCGTCGTGCTCCTGCAGAGCCAGCGCGATCTCGTGCAGCGCCTCTTCGTCATTGCCGCCGACTTCCAGCTCCAGACCCAGCGTGGAGGGGAAGCCATGATACGGGGACGGGCAGCAGGGCTGCGGATAGTACGCATTGGGCTGATCCAGCACAGCCGTCTGCAGGGAGGGCTGCATGCCGCAGTTGGTGGTGAAGAAGGCGACCTTCTTGCCAGCGTAGGTTTCCAGCTGACGCGGCACGTCTTCGAGGATGAACTGCTGGGAAGCGGACAGGCCGGCTTCAGCGGTCGGGTCGGGCGCGGTCACGTCGACCAGCTCGATGCCCAGCGCGTCAGCATTTTCCTTCAGCAGGTTGTGACGGCCAACGATCAGCTCCATCGCCATATGGCGCGGGAAGGAATAGTGAATGAGCACATCGATGCCCCACTTCGCGCAGGTCTCCATGATGGTGTCGCCCTGAGCAACTTCATCGGCGTACATAACGACGTCAGAAGCGGCGGAGATGACGGCGGGGTCTTCCTGCGGCGTGCCGGCGATGAGCAGGATGTCGTCGCGGCCGAGCTCTTCACGGATCTTGGTGAAGCCCGCAGTGGCGCCCGGAACGGCCTGGCACATCACGATCGCCTTGACGTCGGGGTCAGAAGCGAAAGCGACGAGCTTGGAAATGGTGGTTTCCATTTCGGACATGAAGTTGTCCGGATAGGTATCGGTAATGATGTGGTCGGCGCCATAGGTAGCGACGGCCTTCTCGGCGGCGCGGAATTCTTCTTCGCCCTGAGACACGGTGCCGGTCAGAATGGCAACCTTCCAGTTGTCGCCCTCTGCGGTAGCGGCAGTAGCGACCGCCACGAGCATCAGCACGGCCAGAAGCAGGCTAACGAGTTTCTTCATTCGGGTTCCCTCCTAATTTACTTTTCTTCCCTTATATCAAATGCCAATCCTTCGGCACTCTGGGAACGCAGGTGTGAATTTATATTATTATAAACCATCGCCGCGTATTTTGCAAGTTCTAATCGGCAAAAATCCACGTTTTTCAAAATATTTTTTCTAGCGCCCGCAATTTACATTCAACCGCCCCTTTTCCCACACTTTTCAACCGCCGCCCGATTTGGGAATTGAAAAATGAATATCGCTGCGCTATAATAATTCAAAATACCGAAAAGAGGAATGTCCATATGTTTGTTGCAGACGCACACTGCGATACGCTGTATCAGCTCACCATCGAAAACCTGCCCGCAGAAGAATGCGCCGTTACGCTCCAGCGCCTGGAAAAGGGCGGCGTCGGCGTGCAGACCTTCGCCATGTACACCTCCATGAAGCGGCCCGATCCCTGGGCGGACGCCCAAAACATGAAGGAAGCGTACAAGCGCCTGCCCATTTGCCATCTGGACGGCGCGCTTCCGGAAACGCCGCCGTCCTTGCCCTGCGGCGTACTGTCCGCAGAAGGCGGCGAAATGTTTAAGGGCAGTGTGAAACTTTTTCGAGCCCTTGACGACGATGTGCACCTGCGCCTGATTGCGCTCACCTGGAATTATGAAAACGAGATCGGCACGCCCGCCCGTCTGAACGACGATGCGCCGCTGAAGCCCTTCGGCCGCGAGCTCCTGCGCGAAATGGACGCGCGCGGCGTCGCGGCAGACGTATCGCACCTGAACATCGGCGGCTTCTGGGACGTGATCGAGCATGCCGCCGTGCCGCCGGTCGCCTCGCATTCCAATCCGCGCTGGCTCTGCGACGTGAAGCGCAACCTGAACCGCAACCAGGTGCGCGCGCTGATCGACCGAAACGGCTATATCGGCGTGAACTTCTACGCGGGCTTTCTCGCTGCGGATCGTCCCGCGACGATCGAGGATGTGGTCAACTGCATCGATGAGATCTGCCAGATGGGCGGCGCGGGCATCGTGGGCTTCGGTTCGGACTTTGATGGCATCGAGGCCTGGCCGGATGGGCTCGCCAGCCCCGCTGATTTTCCGTGCCTGATCGAAGCGCTGCGCGGGCGCGGCTATGGTGAGGGCGACATCGCCAACATCGCCGGACTGAATTACTGGCGGCTGCTCAAGCGCGCCGAGGCCTGCGCCGCTTCGCACATTAAACATATCAATAAGTAAGGATCGTCTCGGCGCATCCATCCCCCCAATAAAAATAACGAAGTGTTTTCATCCGTCCGCAGGAATTTATATGTACCATGTAGAAAGTGATAAACTACGATTTTTTACGGTGCCGCGGGGGTGAAATACGAATGCCGCGCGAGATCCGAACCGCCGTAGCCGCCGCCGCGCTGAAGGGAATCCGCGTTCGCCTGGTGCGGGGCCTGACGAGCGCGGGCGTCGAGCTGCTGGCGATGCCTGAGGACGGGCGCAGCGCGCTGGACTGCCTGCACCATCTTCGCCCCGAGCTGCTGATCGCAGATCAGTTTCTGCCGGAGCTGGACGGCGCCGCACTGGCGCTTCGGGCAGCGCAGCTTCGCCTGCCCCTGCGTCCGGTGGTGCTGCTGCTGGCAGACGAGCGCATGCAGCCGGCGCTCACACCGCTTTCCGAAGCGGGCGTTTCCGTGCTGAACCGCAGGGCCGACGCCAATGCGCTTGCCCGCGTGGTGGCCGCGCTGCGCGACGCGCCGCTGAGCTTTCCTGCCAGAGACGAGCTGCGCGCGGAAGCGCTGCTGGATGAGCTGGGTTTTCCCGAGCATTCCGGACGCGACTGCCTGAAGCTCTGCGCGCTGCTGTGCGTATCGGACGAGCGCTGCCGTTACAAGCTGAGCGCGACGCTCTACCCGAAGGTTGCGCGCGAAATGGGCATGACGTCCGCGCAGGCGCAGCGCGCCATGCGCCGTGCGATCGAGCTGGCGTGGCAGAGCGACAAATTCGAAAACCAGGAGCGCATTTTCGCCGGAGGCGTAGATGCGCGGCGCGGCCAGCCTACGCTGAGCGAAATGATTTCGCGACTTACGGATATACTACGTTTGGAGGGATGAAAACGTGAAGAATATGAAGCGAGTGGTTCTGATCGTGCTGGACGGTGTGGGTGCCGGTTATCAGCACGACGCCCAGAAATATGGCGACGTCGGCGCGGACACGCTTGGCCATGTGATCGCGCAGGAGCATCCGGACATTCCGAACCTGACGGAGCTCGGCCTGCTCAAGACCGTGGACATGCACCCGCTGGGCGAGGACGAGCCGATCGGCTGCTATGGCACGATGGAAGAGGCTGCCGCTGGCAAGGACACCACCACCGGCCACTGGGAAATTGCGGGGCTGACGCTGAAGAAGCCCTTCCCCACCTATCCCCACGGCTTCCCCAAAGAGGTCATCGACGCCTTTGAGGAAGAGACCGGCATGGGCACGCTGGGCAACAAGCCCGCCTCCGGCACCGCCATCATCGAGGAGCTGGGCGCGGAGCACATCCGCACCGGCAAGCTGATCGTATACACCTCCGCCGACAGCGTGTTCCAGATCGCCGCGCACGAGGCCATCGTGCCCGTGAGCGAGCTGTACCACATCTGCCGCATCGCTCGCCGCATACTTCGCGGCGAGCACAACGTGGGCCGCGTGATCGCGCGCCCGTTTATCGGCAACCCCGGCGCGTTCGTCCGCACCGGCAACCGCCGCGATTTTTCCGTGGATCCCACCGGCAAAACGATGCTGGACGTGATCAAGAACGCCGGCATGGATGTGCTGGGCGTTGGCAAGATTGAGGACATCTTCAACCATCGCGGGCTCACGCAGTCCAACCACGCCGCGGGCAACGCCGCCTGCACGGATGCGATCATCGACTACCTGCGCAAGGACAACTGGAACGGTCTGCTCTTTGCCAACCTGGTGGATACGGACATGCTCTACGGCCACCGCAACGACGTCAAGGGCTTCGCCCGCGCGCTGGAGGACTTCGACAAGCGCCTGCCCGAGATTCTGAAGCTGCTCGGTGAGGACGGCATGCTGATCATCACCGCCGACCACGGCTGCGATCCGGCCTACCCCACCACCGACCACACCCGCGAGCGCGTGCCTCTGCTGGTATGGGGACTCGGTCTGGAGGAGGGCGTGGAGCTCGGCCGCAGGAATACCTTTGCCGACGTTTCCGCCACGGTGCTCGAAGCGCTGGGCTGCCATGAGAAGCTGGACGGCACTTCCTTCCTGAAGGACGTGCTGCTCAAGGATGAATGAACGCCCGCGCAACAAGCACTTATCATTTTTAACCAAATTAGTACTTGCTATTCAATAATGAATAGGGTACAATGACAGTGTAATTTTGGGTAGTTTGGTTTACACCTGCACCCAAAGATAAATAGGAGGATATTACCATGGCTGTTAAAGTTGCAATTAATGGTTTCGGCCGCATCGGTCGCCTTGCTTTCCGTCAGATGTTCGGCGCTGAAGGCTACGAAGTCGTCGCCATCAACGACCTGACCTCCCCCAAGATGCTGGCTCACCTGCTGAAGTATGACTCCACCCAGGGCAGCTATGCTCGCGATCATGAAGTTTCCGCCACCGAGGATTCCATCATCGTCGACGGCAAGGAAATCAAGATCTACGCCGAAAAGGACGCCGTCAACTGCCCCTGGGGCGAACTGAAGGTTGACGTCGTGCTCGAGTGCACCGGCTTCTACACCAGCAAGGCCAAGTCTCAGGCGCACATCGACGCCGGCGCCCGCAAGGTCGTTATCTCCGCTCCCGCCGGCAATGACCTGCCCACCATCGTTTACAACGTAAACCACAAGACCCTGAAGGCCGAGGATACCATCATCTCCGCCGCTTCCTGCACCACCAACTGCCTGGCGCCCATGGCGAAGGCTCTGAATGACCTGGCTCCCATCGAGTCCGGCATTATGTGCACCATCCACGCCTACACCGGCGACCAGATGATCCTGGACGGCCCGCAGCGCAAGGGCGACCTGCGCCGCTCCCGTGCTGGCGCAGTCAACATCGTTCCCAACAGCACCGGCGCTGCCAAGGCTATCGGCCTGGTCATCCCCGAGCTGAACGGCAAGCTGATCGGCGCGGCCCAGCGCGTTCCCACCCCCACCGGCTCCACCACCATCCTGAA